>JAUILJ010000834.1 GCA_030433055.1 Polyangia bacterium | reverse complement strand
CACACAACCCCAGGAATACCCGCATTCAGGGAGACATCAGCGCCATGTTGCGAAAAATCAGCCTTTTCCTCGCGCTCGCCGCGGCCACAGCCGCCGCGCCAGCGTCCGAGACAATTTACACGACCGGCTTCGAAAGCGGCGATAGCTTCACCGCCGAGGGAGACACCAGCGGCGGTAGCGGAGGGCAGGGGGGCAGTGCCGGCAGCGGTGGAAACTCGAGCACTGCTGGGGGGACAGGAGCCTCCGGGGGAAGCGCGGGAAGCTCCGCGTCCGGCGGTAGTGCCTCTGGCGGCAGTGCCTCGGGAGGCAGCGCCTCGGGAGGCAGCGCCTCGGGCGGTACGTCCTCGAGCGGCGGCGCCGCTGGAGGCCCCATGGACTACGGCCGCTGCAGCGGGCCGGGAGAGTGCGCGGTCGCCGTGGACAAGTGCGATGACGTCAGCCTGAGCGACTATCACGGCGTCAACATCGCCAGCTTGGATCAGTACTGCGCCAGTCAGCCTTGCGCGAGCTGTGGTCCGTCAGCGCCTCCGGGCTACATCACGTCCCTGTGTCGAAAGGGGCGCTGCGAGATCGTCGAGATCCTCACGGATGAAGATCTCGCGGGGTGCAATGACGTCTCCGAGTGCACGCTGCGGTGGGGTAGCGGGTGTTGCGAGGCCTGCGTCGCCAACAACGATCAGCTGATCGCCGTCCGTGCAGGCGCCATCGAGCAGGCTCAGTGCAACGGGCAGCAGTGCCCGGACTGTGTGAGCCCGCCGTACCCAAGCTATGCCACGCCGATCTGCTACGACCACCGCTGCCTCATTCAGTGGTCGAACCCCGAACCGTGACCTCTGGCGCCGGCTGCTCTCAGCTCCATGACCCGCGCTCTGCAAGCTCGCTCAGGTCGGAGACGTGAGCTGAGGCGTCAAAGCTCGCGCGTCTCCCCAACGTCCATAATCCACACGGAATTATCATCGAGGCCGCGGGATTGGGCCCAGTGACGCAGCCGCAGGGGAGGTTCCGCCAGCTTCTCGTCCGTGAGTTTGAAGGTGCCCCAGTGCATCGCGACCAGGTGCTTGGCTTGCAAGTCGAGGAACGCCCGTCCGGCTTCTTCTGGGCACATGTGCTGGGGGCGCATGAACCAACGCGGGTCGTAGGCTCCAATCGGCAACATCGCCCAGTCGATGCGCGGGAAGCGCTGCGCGATCTCCCGGAAGCCTTCGAAGTAGGCAGTGTCCCCGCTGTGGTAGGCGACGCCCTGCTCACTCTCCACGACGAAGCCGCCCCAGAGCGCCTGATTGCGCGTCCATGGCATACGCATCGACCAGTGGCGGGCAGGCACCAGGGTGTACCTCACCCCCTGATGCTCGTGGCCTTGCCACCAGTCCAGCTCGACCACGTTCGCGCCGAGCTCCGCGAGCGTCTGCGCATTGCCGAGCGGAACGATGTACAGGGGCTTGTCGCCGAAGGCCTTCAAGCTCCCCATGTCGAGGTGATCGAAATGGTTGTGGCTCACCAGCACCACATCTGTCGCCTGAGCGGTGGGCTCCAGCTGCAGTCCGGGCTCCGAGTGGCGTCGTCGCGGGCCGAAGCCGCGGCGCCAGATCGGGTCGAAGACGCTGACCAGGCCCCCCAAGCGCAGCGCGAACGTCGCGTGCCCCACCCAGGTCAAGCTGGGCTTCGTATCCGCAAGGCAGCGCCCGTCGTTCTCTCGGCGCGGGGTGGTGAAGCTCGCGTCTTCCGGCACGCCGTCACGATCGAAGGGAGGCAGCTCTGAGTCCCAGGCCTCCGGCTCCCTGATGCCTCGCCCCGTGAGCGGGTCGAGGAAGCGCCAGCGCAGGATGTCGCCGAGATCCCGTGCGGGTTTGGTCGCACGTTCGTCGAAACGTCCCACGCTGGCTTCTCCTTCGCGAGCTACCTGCGCACCGGGATGATCTGAACGCGGCGATCGTCCCCTTCGCCATCGCTCTTGGTGATGACGCCTTCGAATTTCGCGAGCGCGAGGTGGACCACGCGGCGGTCCCGGGGGTTCATTGGCTCGAAGGTGATGATCTTGCCTTCCGTCACCGCTTGCTTGCCCAGGCGCCGCGCCATCGTGGCGAGGCTGTTGTCGCGCCGGCTCCGGTATCCTTCTGCGTCGACCAGGATGTGGCGCTTCTCGAGCCCAGGGCGGTTGATCACGCGGTTCGTCAGGAACTGGAGCGCGCCAAGAACCTGCCCCTTCTTGCCGATGATGCGCCCCGAATCCGGGCCGCTGATCTCGAGGTTGATCTCGAGTTCGGAGTCTTCGTCCTTCGGGCGACGCAGCCGGACCCTGCAGTCCATCTGCATCTTGTTGACCACGTCTCGGACGAAGTCGAGGGCTTGTAGGGCACGCTCGTCTCCTTGGGGAACATAGTCGTCGTCGCCCTTGCGGCGGCGCTTGCGGCGACGTCGAGCGCGAGGCTTCCCATCGTCGTCTGTGTCGTCGTCAGGTTCGCCGTTGTCATCGGCCCTCGCGGGGCCGTCCTCGTCGACTTCCCACCCGTCGTCGAGTTCGACATCGTCATTCGCTTCGCTCATGCTGGTGCCTTTCCTTTTCAGAAGCAGAGCCTTGCTCTGGAAGACAGCGGCGCAGTGCGCCTTGTACACTTTTCCTTAGGGAATCGCCTCGTACGGCGATCACGTCGTGAGCCATCATGGCTTGGTTTGCGGAACGCCTCCCGCATCGCTGGCGCGAAGCTGGAGGCGACCGAGGGCTAGCTCAAGCCTTGCCCTTGCCGAAAAGCGGCGGCTCTTGCAGCTTCTTTTCGGGCTTTTCGCTGGATTTGGCGTCCTTGGGGACGTTGGGCCCGCTGCCCGCTTCCCCTGCCACCTTGCGCTTCGCCTGGCGCTCCACGATCTGCTGTTGGAGGATGCCGAGCAACGAGTTGGTGAACATGTAGACGCCCAGACCTGCCGGCAGGAACAACATGAAGACCGTGAACATGGCCGGCATGAAGTACTTCATCATCTTTTGCTGGGCCGGATCGGTGGCCGTCTGAGGCATCAGCTTCTGCTGCAAGAAGAAGATGGCTCCGATGATGAAGGGCAGGATGAAGTAAGGGTCTGGCTCGGTGAGATCCGGGAACCAGAGGAACTTGATGTTGTAGAGTTCGACCGCGCGCTGCAGCGTGGTGTACAGCGCGAACCACACCGGCATCGAAGCCATCTGCGGTAGGCAACCCTTGAACGGGTTGACGTTGTGCTTCCGCCACAGCTCCATCTGAGCCAGGCCCTTGGCTTGAGCGTCGTCCTTGTACTTCTCGTTCAGGGCGTCCATCTCAGGCTTGAGCTCGCGCATCTTGAGCGAGTTCTTGATCATCGGCACGTTGAGCGGGAACAGCAGCAACCGCGCGGTGATGGTCAGCACGATGATCGCGACGCCCCAGTTGGGGACGACGCTGTGCACCTTGAAGAGGAACGCGACGAGCAACTTGGCGATCACGGCGAAGAAGCCGAGATCGATCAGCTCGCTGAACTTGTGGCTTCCGCCGCCAGCCGCAGCCAGCAGCGTCGAGTCTTTGGGACCGATGTAGCTGAGTACCTGGTACTCGGCAGATTTGCCTGGCTCCAAGCTCGTGACCGGATAGGCAAGGCGAGCACGATACATCGCGCCCTTCGCGCGCTCACCGTCCGCAGGCCACTCCTCGATCTGTAGCTGACACACGGGTTTCTGCGCGGAATCAGCTGGGGCGATCGCATGGCTGAAGTAGGAGTTTGAAACTGCTGCGACGGCAGGCTCACCCCCAACCTGGTACCAGTCTCCGTCGTTCAACGGGTTCTTCTGGAAGGGCGGCTCCTTGAAGTCGTCGGGCTCGAAGTCGCTGACCTGGAGGCGGGTGGCCTTCTCCGCGCTGTCGATGCATTCGACGTGGGTCACGAACGGGCTCTGGCGGAACATGTGTCCAGCCACTTCCTCTTCGGTTCGCCACTCGGACGTCTCGATCGTCAGCGCGTGTCGCCGAGCGTCCTT
>JAUILJ010000833.1 GCA_030433055.1 Polyangia bacterium | reverse complement strand
GGGGCTCGATGCGGCTCACGAGCTCAAGAACAACGCAGGCGAGCTCACCGGCGTCGTGCATCGAGACGTCGGTCCCGCGAATATCCTCGTGGACGTGTTCGGGATGGCTCGGGTCATCGATTTCGGCGTCGCGACGATGACGGTGCGCTACACCGCTCCGGGGAGCGACAACATCAAGGGCCGCCTGGCCTACATGGCTCCCGAGCAAGCGAAGACACCGAAGGACGTCGATCGCCGAGCCGATCTGTTCGCGATCGGAGTGGTGCTCTGGGAGCTGCTCGCCGCACGCCGGCTGTTCAAGGGCAAGAGCGAGAGCGAGACGCTGCAGAACCTCCTGGGGCAGGAGATCCCCTCTCTGGGGTTGATCCGCGAGGATGTGGAGCCGGAGCTGGAGGCGGTCGTCGCCACAGCCTTGGAGCGCGATCCAGAGAAGCGCTTTCAGACTGCTCGGGAGTTCATCGACGCCCTGCTCGCGGCCGTCGACGTGGACGCGGTCGACACGCGGAAGGAACTGGGGCAGCTCGTGGTGGATGCGTTTGGCGAGGAGCTCGCCGAGCGGAGGAACATCGCCGCCGGGATGGCTGACGAGCAGGCTCATGCGCCCGCGTGGGTCGAGATGAGCAGCATCGCGCCTGGAGCCACCGTCGCGAGCATCGCGCCTCCGAGCGCGACCCTCAGCGCGCCACCTCCAGCAAAGAAGAGCCGCTGGCCGTACTTGCTCGCGGCCGTGCTGTTCTGCGGCCTGGGACTGACCGCGTGGCGCATGAAGGCCCTCGAGCCGGCGCCCGAGGCCAAGCCTCCCGTGGTGCAGGCCGTCATGGCGAGCGCGGCGCCGGCAGCGGAGGTGGACGCGCCTGAACCGCCAAAGGCGTCTCCATCCGGAAACGATCCGAAGCCTTCCAGAGCGGCCAAGGAGGACGCTCCGCCAGCGGAGAAAACGCCCGAAGACGAGGCTGCACCCGCCGCCGCGCCGAAGAAGGCGAATCCAGGAGCAGGCTATCGCTGGGTGCCACCCAAGCCCAAGCCAGCTCCCAAGGGTGACGTCGACCTGACCAACCCCTACCGCTAGCCCCCACGCGACGCATTGAAGACCCCGTCCGGCAAGCCCCAGCGCGCTCCCGCGAGCGACTCCGAGCCCAGTTCGACCACGGGGCGTGGCAGGCGCCCGATGGCCGCGGTGCTGCTGTGTGGCTTCCTGGGCTCTGGCAAGACGACACTGCTCAATCGTATCCTTGCGGAGTCACACGACGTCCCCACTGCGGTGCTCGTGAATGACTTCGGCGACGTGAGCATCGACGCGCGGCTGATCGTGGACGTGAGGGCGGACACCATCGTGCTCGACAACGGCTGCATCTGCTGCTCGGTGCGGGGTGACCTGCTCGGTGCCCTGGAGCGTCTGCTCGAGGCGCCGGCCGAGGAGCGAGTCGAGCGCGTGTTGATCGAAGCCAGCGGCATCGCCGATCCGCGGTCGGTGCTGTCGACGTTCGTTGCCTTGGACAAGGCGTCCGCCGTCGCCCTGGATGGTGTCGTCGCTGTCGTGGACGCCAGCGAGCTAGCAGAGCTCAACATGAACGACCTGAGCCTGGCGCGCGACCAGCTGGATCAGTCCGATCTCGTGGTGATCAACAAGCTGGATCTGGCGACGCCTGAGCAGCTTGCTCGTTGCCGCGAGGAAGTGCGTCGGTTCGCCCCGCGCGCTGCAGTGTTCGAGACCAGCCGGGCCGAAGTGCCGCTCTCACTGGTGATGGGCCTTTCCGAGCACCCGCGGCAAGCCGCGGCTCGCGCCCCGGATCACGGGCAGGAGTTCGAAAGCATTCACGTCCAGCTGTCCCAGCCGCTGCGCCTCGATCGGGTCAAGGCGCTGTGCCTCGATCTGCCTGTTGGCGTCTACCGCGCGAAGGGGGTGCTCTCGCTGCAGGAACTGCCAGAGAGTCAGGTCATCCTGCAGGTCGTCGGGCGCAGAGCCCGGGTCGATCGCGGGCCTGGTTGGGGCACCACCGAGCCCAGCAGCGACATCGTGCTGATCGGCCGCCGAGGCAGCTTCGACGCGCAGGCCCTGCGGGAGCGCTTCGCTCAGTGTGGGGAGCCTTCGGAACCAAGAGGCCTGCTCGAGACGTTTGGATCGTGGTGGCGACGCGCAGCCAAGACCTGAGGCAGTCACGGGTCCAACCCGCGATGGGCCACGCTCCACGCTTTGGGCCAGTGCGGTCGCCTCGCGCGCTGTGGCGCTGTCTCGCGCTGTTGCTTGGGGGGGTGAGTTGCGCTGGACGTCCAGCGCCACCCGCCGTGGAGATCCGCGTCCAGGACGCCGAGCCCGGAGAAGCCGAGTCGGTGACCGGACAGCGCCAGGTGCCACCAGGCGGCGCGTGGTGGACAGCGCAGAGCCCTTGCGATGACGGCGCACAGGCCCTGCCGGTGGCCGAGCCTCCGGACTTCGACGCGTTTGCCTGTCGACTCGAAGACGGCACGAACCATGGCTGGTTCAGCAGCTGGTACGAGGATCATCGCCTGCGCCGCCACGGCCACTACGACCACGGGGCGAAGGACCGCACCTGGTACGAGTGGAGCGCGTCGGGTGAGCTGACTAGCCAGAACGAGTTCGCGGGGGACAAGCTCCACGGTCGGGCCCGCACCTGGGGCCCTCGAGGGGTGCTGCTGAGTGACTGCAACTACGAGCGGGGCACCCTTCAAGGTTTCTGTGCGGAATTTTATGTGAGCGGCTCGCCGCGGCGGCACACGTGGTACCACGCGGGGACGCCTCACGGCGAGTTCGAGAGCTTCCTCGCCAACGGGTCCACCCAGGACAAGGGCCGCTACGTTGACGGGGTGCGAGCCGGGGAGTGGCTGATGTGCGACGAGAAGCGTTGCCGCCGCGGGGAGTTCAAGGACGGTGCGGAGACTGGCTTGTGGACGGAGCAGGACTCCGACGGGGTCACCCTGAGCACCGAAGACTACAGCGTGCCCGGGCAGCGAACCCGGATCGACTACTGTCAGGGGCGCCCGTGCAAGCGTACGGTCTACGTCTGGCGTCCCTGACCCTGAGCGCCTCGCTGGCGCGGTCGCTTCTTGCCTGAGCGCCGGCGCTGCCAGCGCTTGCCCTGGCGATCCAGCGCTTGAAAGCCGAGCGCCGACAGCACCGGGGGCAGCTCCGCCTTGGGCAAGCCAAGCCACTGGCAAGCTGCTAGAGGCAGCGGAAAGTCCCCCTGTGGCGTCGCGCGTGTGAGCTCATCGAGGTGACTCAGGAGCCGTTCATACATATCCGTGCGGATAAAATGGGAGGCGAGCCGTGGAAAGCCAAGTTGACGCATCGTGCGCTCGGAGGCGCCCTGAGGCGTGATGCGCACGGCACCAGGCGCCAGCTCGGGTACCCGCGTCGTCGCCGAGAGCCAGGCGCGGCGGTGGGCGAGCGCGCGCTGGCTGAGCAGGGACGTGAGGTAGATGAAGCGCTCTCCGAAGACGACCCCGAGCTCCTCCAAGCGCGCGCGCTCGCCTGGCGCGAGCAGCGTGAGCTGCTCGCGGGCGCGCCGAGCTTCGACACAGCCGAGCTCCTGCTCCAGCTGGTAGACCAAGCCTCGCCCAGGGGCCTTTAGCTCGGTGCGCCCCGCCGCGCGCAGAGCCGCGAAGTAGTCATCCACGACGCGCTTGGAGAAGGCGGCGAGTTCCTGGAGGAGCTGACGGTCCTGACTGAGTTCTGGCGCAAGGCGTACGCCAGGGCCGAGCAACTCGGCGCCCGCTGTGAGCGCTCCCAGGGCCACATCCCCGGCCGCGTCGCGCACCACGATCTGGCCATCGGCTTGCAAGGTGAGCGCGCCCGGGTCGCGCCGCACGCGTTCCACCAAGGTCTCCGGCTCCTGGCCTGCTTCCTTCAGGCTCAGACGATCGCGCAGCGCCTGGAGGCTGGCAAACGGGTGACTGCCGTCTGCCTCGCTGCTTTCGTGAGGAAACGGTGAATCGCCTCGTTGGCCGCGGACACCAC
>JAUILJ010000832.1 GCA_030433055.1 Polyangia bacterium | reverse complement strand
ATGCAGGGTTTCCTCGTCTCAATAGACGCGCGAAGGCGCAAAACTCGCTCGCCCACACCCCCTGGGGGTGAGCGAGTTTTGTAGCGAACTACGGAGACAGGACACTAGAGCGGCGAGACCACCAACCGGCCAGATAGAGAACAGCGTTTTCGGAAGACGCACGCAGCCAGCGCCGCTGGTTGCTGTACCTGACCAATCCACCGCGCGACTCGACTGCAGGAGCGGCGCCCTCTCGAGATGGCGCTTGCCCTGCTCACCGAAGACCTCGCGGAAAGAACACAGAACGGTTTCATCCAGCGCGGAAGCGGCCCCAGTGCACGCACCACGCGAGACGCGCGCCGCCCAGGCGCGAACCAGCGAATCAGTCGCAAAGCTACGGAAATAAAGCATGATGGAAGGACAACGTCACAACGCACCCGGCGGCCGCCGGAGGCGTCGGAACAAGGGACGAAACACGCAACGCGCCGCGGCGGAGCCGCTGCTGATCGTTGCACGGCGTCCCAACTCACCCCTGCTCGCGAAGCCCAAGTCCCGGGCAATTGCAGCCTCTGCGGCACCGAAGCCCCAGAAGAACGGCAGCGCAACGGACGATGAAAACGGCCAGCCAAAGCGGCGGCGCGAAGCCGTGGTCAAGGACCGGACCGGCACTCGCATCGTGCAGCGCGCGGTGGGCGAGCTGGACGCTCGAGAGGCTGAGCGGGCACGCCTGCTCGAGCGGATCCTCCTGTCCGAAGGCCGCAGCGCGATCTCCCGCGCCGTCGACACCTACGTGGAGGCTGGCTTCGAGCTACCGGTGGAGCAGGAGGTGCAACTGCAACTCCTCGAACACGTGCGAGAGGATCGCGCACGCGAAGCCATTGGCAACATGAACGCGCTGCTCGAAGAAGCGGCCCCAATCAAGAAGCCTGTGCTGGTCCAGCGCCTCCGGCGCCTGGAAGAGTACGCAGACGAAGACTCGACCCGCGAAGCCGCCGCCGAGCTGCGACGCGCGATTCGCTGAGGTTGAGCCTCGCTCCCCGCGGGCAGCCGTACTACCTGTGGGCGCGTGAAGCTCGGGGACTTCGAACGCGCCTATCGTGACCTCCTCCAGTCGGGTCGCTCGCGACGTGACAACCACGCCTGCGTCGAGTGCAGTGGCTGTGTCGGTTGCCACTCGTGCACCTTCTGTCGAGACTCCGAGAGCCTCACCCGCTCGTCGTACTGCGTCGGCTGCAAGCGCCTGACGGACTGCTCGCACTGCCACGACTCCCAGAATCTGATTGGCTGTCACCACTGCCAGCTCTCCGAAGACTGCAGCTCGAGCTCGTACCTGGTTCGCTGCATCGGCCTAGCTGGCTGTAGCTATTGCTTTGGTTGCGTCGGCTTGAGCGGTAAGGATTTTCATATCCTCAACCAGCCCTACGAGCGCGCCGAGTATTTCAAGCTGACGCAAGCGCTGCTGCGTGAGCTCAAGCGCGGCTAATCATTGCCTCGCGGAACCTTTCTAGGTCCCGGTACTCCGGATGCTGAGCGCCCAGGCGTTCACCACTGGGTCTTGACCCGGGCGCCCGGAGCGTGCTCTCCGATCAGCCGCAGGTAGATCAACGCCGCACACACTCCAAGCACCGCGTGGGCTGCGGCGATACCGAGCAGGCAGGCCAGCAGCCCCAGGAGGCTAGCGACCAGGCCGAACACCCCGATCACCACGAGGTTCATGCGATGACCCTTCGTGAGCTGCCAGGAGGTCCGCAGGGCGTTGATCGGGCCCAGCTGCTGATCCACCACGAGATAGTCAGCGATGTAGAAGGCACAGGCGAGGAAGACGCCAGGTACGATCAGCAGGACGAGTCCGGTGGCGATCGACAGCTGCGTGATGGTGGTGACGGCCAACATGGGCAAGAACCGATCGAAGCCCCGGAACAGCACGCCAAACTCCGGGAGTTGCTGGCCGCGCGCCGCCTGGAGGAAGAGCCGTACCAACCCCACGCTGAAGAACACGTCGATGAACCAGCCCAGGAGCGTCCCGCCCAACTCGACGGCATCCCACTCCAAGGAGCTGGGATCGAGACCACCGTACAGCTGAACGAAGCGCGCGATCCACTCGGGAAACTTGCCGAGGATCCCGGTCAAGAGGATCGCAAGAAACAGCACGATCCAGTGCTCCTTGAAGCGGTCCCAGGCGATGCCGAAAATCTCCGTTGGATTCCAGGGCAGGCCCGAACCGATTTCCGGTGTCGGCGGGAGATCAGCGAACTTCGACGCGGCGTACGGGTTCTCGGAGTCCATTCGCGGCGAGGCTAGCACGCAGGGGGCCGTAGCTGGGGCTCGGAACGTCGCCGCGCAGGCGCTACATGTTGCCGCGCGGTCTCGCTTCGAGGCCCAGCGCCCGAAGACTACTCCCCGCCCCAGACCGTCGGAGCAGCTACCTGCTCACCGGTGAGCCGCAGGAAGATGATCGCGCTCGCCACACCGATCACGGCCTGAGCGGCGTAGATGCCCACCAGGCACGCGGCGCAACCCGCCAAACCGACGAGGATGCTCAGGAGCGAGAACAGGAACAGGTTCAGCTTGTGCCCGTTGGTGACCTCCCAGGACTTCTTGAGTGCCTCGACTGGCCCCAGCTGGTGATCCACGACGAACCAGGTCGCGAAGTACAGACCGTAAATCAAGATGAACATCGGCACGATCAGGAGCACGAAGCCGATGATGTACAGGATGCCGGCGATGAGCCCCGCAACAAATACCGCAGGGAAACGATCCATGCCCGAGAAGAGCACACCGAAGTCCGGCGTCCGCCCCCGCGCCGCTTGCAGGAACAGCCTCACCTGACCGATCGAGAAGAACACCGAGAGCAGGCCGTCCAGGAGGTTGCCAACGCCCTGCACGAGCACGTACTCCGACGTGCCTGGTTGGAGCTCCGCCCCGGCCTGAACGCCGCTCGCGATGTAGCCCGGCACGCCAGCGATCACCGACACCAGGAAGACACCTCCGAACAACACCGCCCAGTGCTTCTTGAAGATCTCCCAGGCGAGGCCGATCACCTCGCTGGCGTTCCAGCCTCCGGGCGGGCCGTGGATCCCTCCAGCCGTTGGGGGCAAATCTCCGGGGAATTGAGGCGCGGCGTAAGGATTGTCTGACATGGAGCGGGCCGAAGGTATCACGCCTCTCCGAAGGAGTGGCAGCGACACGGCACTCGCATCAGTTACACTACAGCTAGATCCGATGAGCGATCCGATCCTGGAAGCCCTATGGAAAAAGGTCCTCGATAGCTGGGACGACGACGGAGCCCACGGTGCGTTCATGAGCCACTGTCAGGAAACCCAGCAACTCCCCGAGGCAGCGGCACGCTACAAGGGGATGACCGGCGATCATGACCGCGGGGCGAGCGCCGAGAAGCGGCTCGGGGGCGTCGCACTGCTGGCGATGGCGTCACTCCAGCATGAGCCCCGCACGGACCCTCACAAGGTGCCACGCTGGATCGCCATCATCGTGAGCATCTTCTTCGTGCTGGCGACTGCGTACTTGCTCCACGCGCTGAACAACTCGTAGCTGGGTGTTGAGAAACACCCTGCCAATCAACAACCACCGTGCCCGCGCAGACCCGCACCAGATCGTGCTCTCGCAGAACCCTCACCTTCATGGGGTTTTGCCAGAGCAGGGCTCGTACTCCGCGCGGATCAGCACGCTGGCTGCTAGAAGACGCAGCTTTTCAAGCTTCTATTTCCGTATGGGTTTTTCGCTGGGGGCGCTAGAGTCGACGACTGAGCGCAACTCGTGTTTGCCCTGCAGTCGACCCGCGGCGATCAGCCACTGCGGGACCATCGCGCCCTCGCAGCTCGCAAACGTCACCGAATAAGCACTGGACTGTCGTCCGGTCGAGCCCTATCGAGAACCCCATGAAGCAGGTCGCCTTTGAAGACTCCCTGGTCAAGATCGAGGAGGATGCGCTGAACCGAATTCTGTGGGTGCGTCGGTCGGCGGAGCGAGCCGAGGCGGAA
>JAUILJ010000831.1 GCA_030433055.1 Polyangia bacterium | reverse complement strand
CGCGGGCCCCAGTGAGATCCTGGTCGTCGCTGACGAGACCGCGGATCCCAGAGTCATCGCCGCCGATCTACTCTCTCAGGCGGAGCACGACGAAGCAGCGTACCCGCTACTGGTGACGACCCAGGCGGAGCTGGTCGATGCGGTGGATCGCGAGTTGTCCCGTCAGCTCTCAGATCTCCCACGGCGCGCCGTGGCTGAGCGCTCCGTGCAGGATCATGGGTTCGCGCTGGTCGTCAGCGATCGCGACGAGCTAGCCCGTGTGGCTACGGAGCTCGCCGTTGAGCACGTTTCCGTGCAGACACGAGACGCGCGCTCCTTGGCGGACGGCATTGGCCGCGCTGGAGCGCTGTTCATTGGGCATCACACCCCAGAGGCCGCGGGCGACTACGTTGCTGGGCCTTCCCACGTGCTTCCCACGGGAGGCGCGTCGCGGTTCGCGTCTCCGCTGGGGATCTACGATTTCGTCACGCGATGCTCGTTGATCACCTACGAGCCTGCAGCGCTTCAGGGCCAGTCCGAGGCCATCACCACCCTGGCTCGGTGCGAAGGCTTGGAGGCTCACGCCCGCGCCGTTGAAGTGCGCACCAAGTCGCCGAAATAAAGTGCAGATCTGAAGCTAGCGCTCGGCGCCCTGGGAGCGTCGTCGGGGGGCCGGATTCTCACTCTGTCTCAGGCGTTCAGGGGTCCATTCCGTTCTGGCTGGCAGGCTTGGCTACGGCGGTAGCCGAACTGACTACCTCCCTCTACAGGGGCTTAACAAGCGCTCGAAACCCAACTATCACAGGCGCCCCGGTGGGGTGTGTGCGGAAGTTGGCGGCGTTCGTCGAGCGACGGGCCCGGTGGTTAGCTCCCTAACGCACTTTGGCGGCAAGTCTTCAAGCTCTTGAAATTGCAGGACTTTGGGAATGGCCTGCTTGTTGCTTAACACGGTCGCTGGCGCCGTCTGCGCTGGAACCGACACGGCTAACACCGTTCGTTCGAAGGAGAACTCATGACTCTTAAATGGACCCGGCCACTGCTTGCAGCGTCAGTCGGGCTGCTCGCGACCCTTGGGTGTGCCGAGGAGCGAGAGCCGATCAACCGCGTGCAACCTAATGCCCTCGAGAAAACGTTTTTCGTGGGTGAGGATCTGCAGAGTGATGCAGATAACCCAGCGTTCTACGCCAACGGTACCGTGCTCGACATCGGCTACGGTGCGACTCAGGACGCGTTCTTCGATGGCTTCTACGCCAACGACCTGTCGATCATTCGTTGGCAGATCACCGAAGACCGCCTGATCGGCCGCCTGGCGTACGAGCGCATCGACGGCTCCGACGGCCAGGGTGCCGGCATGGAGACGAATGACGGCCAGGTCGTCTACGCCTTCAACATCACCGGTCACTTCGACATCAAGCGCAGCTACAACCCTTCGACGGGCGAAGAGCTGAACGTGATCGAGGAGAACACGTCGGACGCGCCCTGGAACGAGCGCAAGTACTTCCGCGTGGATTGGGCGAAGAACCTCATCACCGAGGCTTACGACTTCGACACGCTGGCCATCTACGGCATCTTCTTCGGCGCGTATCAGTACGAAGAGGTTGGCTACTACGTCAACGACCCAGCCGACGAGAACGCGCCCAACTTCGAGAAGGACTACTTCGACATCACCACCAAGGCCTGGGCAAAGCCCCAGACGATCGACCTCGGTGGCATGTGGGGTTACGGCGAGGTTCCGGTCTGCTTCTTCGACGCGGACTTCTCCGGCGGTCAGGCCCCTGCGGGCAACTGCAACCCTCAGGAACTCACCATCCGTCACTCGTTCTGGAAGGTAGACGGTTACCGCTTCCAGGCTGCCGGTGCGTTCACCAAGGATCGTAACGGGTTCGCCCGGAACTACGGCATGGTGGACACCCAGTGGCGTCGCTTCATCTCACGCTACAACATCTGGAAGCGCAGCCACGCATACGCCGATCCAGAGGCGATGACCGGCGCGACCGAGTGTTACACGCCCACGACGACGCCCGTAGGCGCGGATCCAAATCGCGACGAGAACCGCGACGGAACCGCAGACGAGTGCGCCAAGGTTGGCGGCGGGTCGCAGTGCGACACGTTCAGCCAGAAGTGCACGCTGCCGTTCGCCAAGCGCGAGGTCAACCCGATCGTTTGGTACTACACCAACAAGAGCGACTACCGGTACTGGGAAGGAACCTACTGGGCGACCCAGGAGTGGGATGTTGCCATGCGCATCGCCATCCAGGCCGCCAAGAACGCCGAGTGCAACCGCCTCGGTGGTGGTGACTGCGACGCGCAGTTCCCGGTTCCGCACGGACAGATGGACGAGAACGAAGACGCTCTCGCCGTCTGGCGCGAGGTCGATGCTTGCCGAGCCAGGAACGGCGCGGCTGACCCGTCCAAGCGTTGGGACACCGCCGCTTGCGAAGGAACGGTCGACCAGACCCTCGCCAAGCGCGGCTACTCCTCGGGCGACCCGGAGTTCGCGGCGCTCAAGACCGTTGCGATGATGAAGGACGTTGTGGTGCTCTGCCACAGCCCGATCGCCGCGGACGACCCGGCCGAGTGTGCGCCTGGCGAAGCTCGCCTGCCCGCAGAGGTGACGCCGACCGATTGCCAGATGGTTCCTGAGCTCAAGGCCAAGGCGGCCAATGAGCGCACGGATTCCGAGGACAACGTCATCTCCGCCTGCGCATCTGCATACAAGGTGCGAATCGGTGATGTGCGGCGTCACTTGGTCAACGTGATCGCGGCGCCTCAGACGGGCTCTCCGTGGGGTTTCGGTCCCACCTACGCCAGCCCGCTCACCGGTGAAGCCATCAGCGCCAGCATCAACGTGTGGTCTTGGCCGACGGACTTCATCGCGCAGTCCGTGGTCGACATGAGCCGCTTCATCAAGGGCGAGCTCAGTGTTGACCAGGTCACTGACGGCAAGTTCGTCAAGGACTGGGATCGCGCGGCGGAGATCATGACCCAGGGCGGCGCCCTGGCGCCCATGACCAAGGCCGACGTCCAGCTGCGAAAGGGCGAGATGTTCCAGGCCATCGGCAAGGACATCAACACCGGAGTGGCCGCGATCGACCCGAACGCGAAGATCGACCAGAAGGTGGTCCAGAAGCTGATGCAGGTGCGCAACACCCGCGCATCGGTCGGTGCCACCTCGGCGATGAAGCAGACCTACTTCGCTCGCATGCAGACGGCATACGGCAGCCAGACCGAGGCTGCTCTGATTACGCCTGCCATGCAGCAACTCGCTGGTTCCGCTGGGCTACCGACGACCTCCGCGCTGGAGTTCTCATCGCCCCTGCGTGGTCGCATCAACCCCACTCTGTATCGAGACATCGAGCAGATGGGTGAGCTCGGCCTCGCCAACCGCGGTGCCTGCTTGCTCCACGCGGACGAGTTCGCTCCGTCGCCCACCGCGATGACCGGTATGGCGGACAAGCTCGAGGCGAAGTTCGCGGACGAGTTCGGTGGCTTCAACAAGGATGACGACATCGCTACGCAGCTCGCGCGCGCGGACGCGATGAAGGAGTACGTCGCTCAGAAGATGCACTTCGCCGTCATCACTCACGAGATGGGCCACACCTTCGGCTTCCGTCACAACTTCGTGAGCTCCTCGAACGCGTTCAACTACCGCCCGCAGTACTGGCAGCTGCGTACCCGCGACGGTGCGGTCACTCAAGAGTGCACCGACCTGGCGCAGGGCGATGCCGCACAGAACTGCGTTGGTCCGCGTTACTACGACCCAGTCACGCAGGAAGAGCGCGACGGCATGATCGGCATGTGGTCACACTCCTCCATCATGGACTACGCGGGTGATTACGCGCAGGACATGGTCGGTCTGGGTGGCTACGACTTCCACGCGGCGCGCATGTTCTACGGCGACGTTGCTTCGGTCTTCCAGCAAGACGACATGAAGACCGGCACCGATCTGGGTGAGGCGATCAACGACAGCATCCTCGACTCGTTCGGTGGCATTCTCGGGTACA
>JAUILJ010000830.1 GCA_030433055.1 Polyangia bacterium | reverse complement strand
GGAGCCACCCGTCAGCCGCGGGATCATAGGCGTCGTTGGGGTCGGTGTCGCCGACCGAGACGCCGCAGTCTCGGCGAATGCTTTGGTCCTTCGTTGAGACGCCACCTGACGTCCAGGCGGTCGACTCCATGCTGCCGACTTGACCAATACTGTCTTCGACGACGCCCTCACAGATCAGCACGTAGACCTCGTTACCGTTGTGAGAAATGAAGTTGGCCTTCTGGGTGCACGCCGGGACAGTTCCGATCTGGTCGCTGCAGACGACGAAAATCGCGCCTGGAGCCAGGGTGTCGGCCGGCACGAAAGTTAGCGAAGTGAAGCTGGTACCCGCGTTCACGTACTTGTCGATGGAGCACTTCGAAAGGTCGACTGGAGCGCTGCCTGCGTTGTAGATTTCGAGCGCCTTGTTGTAGCTGGTGCCTTCAACGTACTCGCTGAAGATCAAGCCATTCGTCACGCCGCCGGTTCCCCCGGTGCCTCCCATGCCGCCGGTCGCGCCAGCAGTGCCTCCCGTGCCGCCAGTGGTGTTCCCTGCGGAACCACCGGTGCCGCCCGAGGTGGTCGCACCCGTACCGCCGTCGCCGGCGGCGCCGACGCCAGCCGTACCAGCGGTTCCACCCTCACCCCCGACGGCGCCCGCTCCCGCGGCGCCACCGCTGGTCATGCCTCCAGAGCCGGAATCACCGCCCACCGCGCCGGTCCCACCGCTGGCGGCGCTGCCGCCGGCGCCCGAGGTGCCGCCTGCGTTCTTCATGCGGTCGAACTCGTCGGCCGGGATGAAGGTGCGCTCCGGGAACGAACACGCGAACGCGCTCAGCGTCGCGCCGAAGTAGAGGACGCGTCGCACCTCAGCGGAGCGAAGGAGGGTAAGCAGAGAAAAGGGCCCGCGATCACGACTTGGGGAACGCATGGTGAGCGCTTCAATGTACCACTCGTTGACCTTTGGCCAGCAAGACTCTCGGAAAATACGCGGCGCTGTAGCAGCTCTGGCCACACGCGTTGACGTTGCTCCGACGCTTGCACGTCGCGTCCCTGGGTGCCTTGCAAGACTGAAAGCCGAGAGCAACGGCAAGAGTCCATGGGGGTTGGGAGCCTTCTCGCGGCTGGAACCAAGTCGGCGAAACGCGGCTGTCACATGGCGCGACCGCCGGAGCGCGCCGCTCGGGGGCGTCGGAATTTCGACCTGGAAAACCGACCGAGTGGTCGTCAGGTTGGCTGCGTGCGCGCGATCCGGCGTGTTCAGACCGACATGATGGCGGATTTGATTCGATGCCGTGGCAGATGAGCTAAACACCCCGGCATGAACTCGGAGCCGCGAGATGCTGGGCGTCCGCTCAGGCTTGGTCCACGTAGCCAGTTGCGTCTGGCGGTGGAGCTCACGGGAGGACCGAACCTGGGTCTCAGGGCAGAGCCACGCTCGAGCTCGAGTCTGCAAATCGGCCGCGCTACCGACAACGAGCTGCAGCTGAAGGGGGAGGGGGTCGCGGCGTATCACCTGGAGCTGAGCGCTCAAGAAGCAGGGGTGCTGGTGGACGACCTGGGCTCGCCCGGAGGCACCTGGCTCGACGAGCTACGCCTCGAGCGCGCCTTGATTCCTTACGGAAGTGAACTTCGGGTGGGAGAGCATCGCCTGCGCGTCGACTCGGCGGCGGAAGTGGAGCTCGAGCGCGAGGAGCTACCTCCGTTGACGCTACCGTTGGTCACATTTGCACGGCGTTATCGCGAGGCTTTGGCACTGGCGGCGCGCTTCGCGCCGGGTCGCGTGCCGGTGCTCGTGCGCGCCGAACCGGGCGCTGGAAAGCGCGCCCTCGCTCGTGTGGTCCACGAGTGGTCGCGACGCGAGGGACCTTGGGTCGAGTGCAGCGCTGCGGGCGACGCCACCGCGGTCGCTGCTCGGCTCTTCGGTCACGCCCAGGGGAGTCATCGCTCGGCAGCGTTCGGCGGCACGGGTGCTCTACGACGTGCCCACGGTGGCACGCTGTACCTGAGCGACTTCGAACGGCTGCCGCCGGAGGTGCAGGGTCTGCTCGCGCGTGCGCTGCGCGATGGTGCGGCGGCGCCGCTCGGTAGCAATCAACACTACCCGGTGGAGGCGCGCTGGGTGTTCGGTTGTACCGAGGATCTGCGTCGCGCCGTGAACCAGGGCCATTTCCTGGAGGAACTGTATTTCCGCAGCGCGGCCGCGCGTGTGGAGCTGCCGCCGCTCCGCGAACGCCTCGAGGATCTCGAGCTCCTGGTGCGGCACTTCGAGGCCGTTCTGGACATCCAGGAGCCCCTCGGCCCGGGTCTGCTGGAGCGCCTGAAGCGCCGGTATTTCCAGCACAATCTGCGAGAACTCGCCGAGCTCGTGCGCGCGGCACGTGATGAGCCAACGCCTTCAATCGACGCGCACTAGCCGCCACGACCCAGCTCGCCACGGCGCTTGGCGTTTGCTACATCTTCGGCGTGAACAGAGGCTGGCTGGCGCTCGCGGCGCTCGGAACGTTGGGCGGATGCAGCGACTCGGGTACGGCCATTGGTGGAGTCGCTGGTTTCGGCGGTGACGCCGGAATGGGTGGCGTTGCCGCCGGGGGAACCTCGGGGGGAAGCGCCGGAGCGACAAGCGGTGGCTCCGGAGGGTCCGTCGCGGGGACGGGCGGCACGTTCGGTGGCAGCGCTGGCGTAGGGGCAGCCGGAGGTTTCGCAGGGGTTGGGGGTGAGGCGCCCTGGATGTGCGATGAGCTCGCCATGCCGCTCCCCAACGAGGGGCTGATGGAGCCAGCTGGGCTCGACGGTTGTCCAGACGGAATGGCCCGCATCGAGCAGATGGTGTGCATGGATCGCTGGGAGGCTTTCCTGGTGGATACCAGCGGCCCGACGGAGCAGTCCTGGTCTCCCTACTTCAATCCTGGGTCTCTCACGGTCGCGGCGCGCAGCGCCCCGGGCGCTGTGCCTCAGGGGTACATCAGCGGCGCCCAGGCGGAGCAAGCGTGCCTGGAGGCGGGCAAGCGTCTGTGCACTCGAGACGAGTGGGAGCTGGGGTGTCGCGGTGCGGAGGCGCGTGTATATCCATATGGATTTTCTAGAGTCGATGGAGCCTGCAACGACTATCGGGCGGTGCACCCTGTCGTGGAGCTCTTTGGTACGACGGATGACTGGATCTGGGGTGAGCTCGACAACCCTTGCATCAGCCAGCAGCCAGACACGTTGGCTCTGAGCGGCAGCTTCGACCAGTGCCAGACTCCTGAAGGGGTCTTCGACCTCGTCGGCAACCTCCACGAGTGGCTCGGCGACCCAGCGGGCACGTTCAAGGGTGGCTTCTACGTCGACGCGACCACCAACGGCGCTGGGTGCGGCTACACCACCACCGCGCATTCATTCAGCTACGGCGACTACTCCACGGGCTTCCGCTGCTGCGCGGATGGCTGAGGGTGCTCAGCGGCCGGCCGAGCTTCGCTCGCCGCGCTTCCACTACTGGTATTCCCCGCAGCGTTGGAATTGCCGCTCCAGCTCTTCCTCGTTGGCGGTCGCGCGGAGCTTCGCGTAGCACAACGCCTCTCGGGCGCTGACGCCTTCCGCGAGGCAACGCTTCACGTCACGCTCGACCGCGGCCTTGGCTTCACTGGAGTGTGCGCCATCTCGGATCTGCTTTGCCTTGGCCGGATCGGTCTCCGCGCGTGCGGCGATCTCCGCTCCGACTTCTTGAATATGCGCGAACGCCTTGCGGCACTCGGTGTCGGTGGCGACGCGGTCAAGGGGATCCGGCGGGGCTGCAGGCTTCGTGCCCTGGGTGCCGTCTTCACCCTCGTAGTAGAGGTCGCTGCCGAGGATGTCCCGAGGGTCTTCGGCCTGGCCCGGGCCACCGCAGGCGCTGACCAGACCTGCCGCGAGCAGGGGAACACAGCGGGCTGCGTAGCTCCTAACCCCCAAAAACCGGGGGGCGGGGATCGGCTCGGACGAGGGCGACAGCATGGGTCAGACAGCTACCATCACCGGACGCTGGCGAAAAGTGGCG
>JAUILJ010000017.1 GCA_030433055.1 Polyangia bacterium | reverse complement strand
TCGCGTTCTTCACCGTGGGCTCCAGGATGCGCGTCGCTTCCTTCAGCACCTTGTCCGCTTCGTCGTACAGACGCAGCGTGACGTAGACGTCGGCCAACGGCGCGTAGAAGTAGCCGACCGTGGGATCGTGCTCGATCGCCTTGCTGTAGTTCTCGACGGCACCTTGCAGGTCATCGGTCCAGAGATCGGCCTCCGCGAGCTCGTGATAACACTCGGCGTAGTTGGGATCTTTTTCGATGCACTTCTTCAGAGGCTCCTTCGCCTCGTCGTAGCGATCCTTGTCCCCAGCTCGCGCCAACTGCATCAGCGCGAAGCCACGCTTGTACCAGTAGTTGGCGAAGTCAGGAGCGATCTGGACGGCGCGTGAAGCCGTGGACGCGACCTTGTCCCAGTCTTCCTTGCGCTCGTACGCCTTGGCTAGCTTCCAAAGAATGCGGTGATTCGTTGGATCGAGCTGGGTCGCCTGCTCGTACTTGGAGATCGCCCCTTCGACGTTGACCTTGTAGGCCTTGTCGCCTTCGTTGGAGAGGTTGATCGCCTCGATGTGGTCACGGTTGCATCCCATCACCGGCAGCAAGAGGCTGAAGCCCAAAGCTCCCGCCACGAACTTCGACAACACTTTCATCGCGAGCTCACCCTTCTCTCTGTTCTTCCCCACGCTTACCAACCCCAGCGGTCATCGAGCAACGCCGCCTTGGCCATCGGACCAAACTAGTTGAGAAGCGTGCACGTCACGCCGACACCGGCGTGATCAAACTGAATCGCCTCTGGCAAGAGGCAGCATTCCCGAGCACACGGTGGGCGCTCGAAACCGCTCGCCAACGCCCGTCGAACAGGCGCGGAGAGCTACCTAGTTCCCGTCCCCGAAGACGCGAACAAACAACAAACATCACGCTGGCTTCACGCCCCTTCACGGCGCTCATTCCCGCTCCAAGAGGGCTGAAGCATAGGCAGACGGCAGGAACGAAGTAAAGCCGGATCGGCCTTGGATCTCAGCAGGATCGCGCACTCTGAGCCCGTGTTCGCATGCTGCGATCGAAGCTCAATTCCGCCCGGAGTAAGGTCTTCTGAGCACACTACCCAAGCCGCTCGAACGCCCGCGTCTCACTGCTCCCGAAACCTTGGATCACGTCCCCCTGGGTTGCGCCGCTCAGGGTTGGCCCACGCCTCGGTCAGCCGTCGCACACGCAGCGGAAACGCGCCGTCGCCGCACCACTTCATGAAGCAGACGCGACTCCAAACCGAGGCCGGTCATATCTAGCCTGACGCAGCGCCAGTGCCCCGAGTTTCTGGTTGGGTGAGACGCAGCGTCTGTCCGCCTCACCTCTCCCCCAAACCCACGTCCACGAAGCATAGATAACGCCTCGCCGCCGAACGCGGTTCACTGCGCAGCGGAGGTTCAAGCGCAGCGGAGGTTGATGCGCGGCACCTTCCAGGCACCAGCCATCCAGGCGCACCACCCTTTCAGGTGCACCAGCGTCCCACAAACGCGAAACGGCGCGAGCAATCGCCCACGCCGTCCGCGCTCCCGAGGAAGCTGATCAGCCGGGGCTGAACATGATGGGGTACACGACGGTGACGATACCGCCTTCGGGCTGCGGGAAGGACAGACCGTAGTAAGCGCGCACGACGCACGAGACGACGCCGCTGTCCGGGATATCCGAGCCACCGTTGCCCACGTTGGACACCGCACCATCGCGGCCGATGACGAAGCGCACGGTCACGCGCCCCTCGAGGTTCGGGTTGTTGCGCAAGCCGTTCTCGTAACACATACGGAAACGACCGTAGTTCTGGCGCACGATACGCTGGATGACCTCAGGCGGGAGACGACCAGACACCTGGGTGGCGCCCATGCGCACCTTGGGAGCGCGCGTGCTGTGGGAGCCGCCGAGGCGACCATGCCCCGAGCCGAAACCCTGGCCGGTGCCTGTACCGGCGCCGTGACCGATGGTGCCGATGGAGCCGAGGCCGATACCTTCGCCGCGACCACCGCCACCCTCGCCAATGCCCGACAGGCCGAGTCCGCCAGCACCGTAGGCGTCGCCGATCTCGTCGCCCCACATGTTACCCATCGCGCTCACCTCGTCACTGCCGAGAGAGGTGTCGCGGCCCCACTCCGCGGTGGGCGCGTTGGGATCGCCAGCTGCTCCGGTATTGAGCAGACCGATGAGACCGAACTCCTGAGCCTCACGCAGCGCCGCCTGACGGGCAATGTGCGGGTCCGGATTGTCCTTCGGCCCCTGCACTGCGTAGCGCTTGTTGGTGTCCTTGCTGGTCTGCTTGCCCATCGAGCCCTCTTCGCCCTTGGCGCGAGTGCCCGTGCCGCCTTCCTTGTTGTCGGCGTCCTGCTCGGTGACCTGCTCGGTCTCTTTCTCCTCTTCCTCACGCTCGGCGGCAGCCTTCAGGTACTGCTGCATGAGGAACATCTGATCCTTGTCGATGCCCTCGTCGTCGAGGAGCCCCATGGGCGGGACGAAGAACGCCATCGCAGCGATCAGGCTACCCACCGTGAAGAACGACAGGGCGAAGTACATGAGGACGGCGACTTCGAGGCCAACCAAGATCCCCACGGGGACCGGCTTGCCAGCGTTCACAGCGGCGACCTGGAAGACGAACTCACCCACCTCGATGCGGGCCTTGGCGCCACCAGGGATCGCGATCTGATGCGCTCCGCTGAGTTCGGCACAGGGCTGAGCTTTGGCGCGAGCCTCGTCCAGGGTCATGCGAGGCTGTCCGGGGATCTCGATGAATCCCTTGGCGCCCTGCGGGATGACGACGCTGATCCCACCGCCACCTGCCAAGACGACCGGCATCCTCGCGACGGAAAGCGATTCCGCGGGGATAAAGAAGTCGCAACCCAGGTTCTTCCCGGCTTCCTCACCGACGTAGAAGCTACGCGGCGGGGTCAGGTGCGAGACGTGGAGCACGTTGGTTCCCCAGAGAACCATGACCTCCACCGCCGCCGCGTGGGTCTCGACCTCGTCGGCCGGGACATCGGGCGCGCTCTTGACGAGCGTGTAGGTGTACGTCCCGGGGGGCGCATCGTCGGGCACCGCGAGCGCGGCTCGTCGCTGAGCCTCTGAAGCTCCTGCGGCGAAGGGGTTGGCGGGCGCGATGTCGAACGGGTTGGACGCGGACGCGAACGGGTTGGAAGCCGCCGCGGAAGCGAACGGATTCGCCGAGCCGCCAGCGAACGGATTGTCGACTGCTGGCGCTGGCGCCGCGGCAGGAGCCGGTGCGGCAGCTGCTGGCGCGGCCGCTGCTGGGGCCGGCGCAGGCGCAGGAGGCGGACCTGGTGGTGCAGCCGCCGGGGCGGGAGCGGCTGCGGCGGCGGGCTGAGCTTCGGCTGCCGCTGCCTCGGCGCTCTCCAGCACAATCCGCGTCGCGCCGACCTCAATCTGATCGCCAACGTGGATCTTGCACTTGTTCACCCGGGCGCCGTTCACCTGGGTGCCGGGGTCATTGCCCAAGTCGATCAAGGTGATGTCGTCGGGCCCGCCCACCTCGATCACGGCGTGCATGCGAGAAGCAAGCTCGTCGTCGACCTGCAGGTGACTCTTCGGGTCCTTGCCAACCTTGACGATGTCTTGCGTCACGGTCTCGCGACGCAGCAGCTCATCGCCTTTGTAGAGCGCAAATGTGAGAACAGCTTTCGACATATCGGGCGTTTCCTTGGTGCGGCGGCGCCGCGTGCAGCCCAGGGTGCCCTGGGCCGCGCTGAGGTCGGTTCCCGCTGCCGATGAGCAGCAGCGAGGGGCTGGCTTGGCTGAGCGCCTTTTCCGTATGAAAAACTTAGAGGTTCTCGACCGACTTCAACATCTCCGGCACGAATGACGTGCGAGGACGAATCAGTGTGGTGCGAGCAGCGCGCGGACGAACTCGGATCGTGGCGTCGTTGGGACCGAAACCACCTGCGTTGAGCGGGTCATCGTCGAACTCGTAGCCGTAACCCTTGTCGTCATCCTTCTTGTCCTGGGCGAAAACATTGGGAGCGGTCAGCGCGACCGCGACGCCTACGAGAACGGCAAAACGGATCTTCTTCGACATTCCAGCCTCCTCAGAACTTTGCGTTCGAATTACAGTGTCATTGTACTTGGCTCAGGGTCGAGCCGTCAACCGACTTTGCCCTCACCCCATCCAACTCGAACACGAGCCGGATGACGCGAAGAGCGCGGACGTTGCTCCGAGGACTAGTCCTCGGGGCACCCTAATACCTACCACCGCGCCGCCCCGACGCGAACGAGGATCGTCCGTGTGGGGCCGCTCAGCGGCGGGCTCGGCCCAGGAACTCAACTCGCCACGTGTCTTCGATCGACCGAAAGCACTTGGCGAGTGGAGCGCTGAACCTTGGAGGGCGGAGTGTCGAAGCACGGCCAGCTAAGACAGCCCTCCAACACACAAGTTCCGCGAGCGCCGATTTCCTTGGGAAGTTTTTTCTGTGCGGATCTTTCCGCGACAGTTGGATATCGAACACGGCCACGCGCCAGCGACTGGGCCAGAGCGAGGGAACGCTGGATCGCCATGGCACAAAGCACGACGGGCGACCCGAAGGCCGCCCGTGGTGCTTGGAAGTAGGAACGCTACTTCTTGTCGGCTGGTGGTGGCGGAGGTGGAGCGTCCTGCGCCGCCTTCTGCCCCTCTTCGATGAACTTGATGGTGTCCGTGATGTCGGTCGAGCGGTCCTTGGCGATCTTCACAGCGGGAGCGAACGCGGGGTCCGATCCAGCCTTCGCAACGAACGTGTCGTAGATCGACGCTGCCTTCTTCAACATCGGGATCGAGTTCTTCTCGTCGCCCTTCGCCTTGTACTCCTGAGTCAGGATGGCTTCGTTGTAGTAGGTCTCGGGGCGATTTGGCTCGAGCTTGCGCGCCTCGTCGAGGTGCTTCTGCGCCTCGGCGATGTTCTTATCGTAGTTCGCGTCGTTGATTTGACCGCGCAACGCGAGAGCCAACCCGAGGTGCGCCTCGTAGGTGTTGGGGCGCAGCTTGAGGGCCTCACGGTAAGCCTTCTCAGCCTCCTCGAAGCCACGGAAGCCCAGGTTCACCGCCGCGTAGTTCATGTGCGCCTCGAAGAACTTGGGATCCAACGAACGAGCGCGTTTGAAGCTCTGGACGGCACCGTTGTAGTTCTTGAGCTGAACCTGGATCAGGCCGGCAGTGTTGTGGATCGGTGCGTACTTGGGATTCTTGCGAATCGCCTGAGAGGCCACGAGCGCAGCCAGGTCGAGCTGCTGCTTGTTGACATCGAGCCCCTTGTCCGAAGCCACGACGAGGCCACCGCGCTTGCCGCCCTTCTTCTTGTCCTTCTTCTCGGCATCACGCTTGGCGAGCTCGAGGTAGTAGAGGGACAACTGGTTGAAGGCGGGCATGAAGCTGTCATCGATCGCGAGCGCGCGCTGGATGTTCAGCTTCGCACGTTCCAGATCGTTGGCCCCGTCGGAGTTCTTGACGTCGTTTCCGCGCTCCATCTGCAGCGCAGCGACGCTGACCAGGGCCTCGACGTTCTGGAACTTCGCGTCGCGAATGATCTGCTCTAGCTTCTCGATCGTGGCATCCAGGTTCTTGCTGGCCTGGTACTCGTAGAGCACCAGCTGGGCACGCGCGCGGTGGAAGTCCTTGGAAGCATTTGCCGCTGCCTGGAACTGGGCCTTCGCCTTGTCGTCCTGGCCACAACGTGCGTACGCAAGACCCGCATTGTAGAGCGCCTCGGGGAATGGTTTCCCTGATGCGCTCTGCTGTTCCTTGGCGGAGTTCAGGAACTCGCCTGCGACGCTGCCGCAGCTGGCCTCTGACCAGCTGCCCTTCTGATCGTTCGAGACGAACGAGTCGAGTGCTCGCTGGAATCCAGCCGCCGCAGCTTTGGTCACGGCTTGGCCACCCTTGGTGCGCTTGCCGCTGTCGTCCTTGGGGCTGATGGGCCCGGGGGTGCTACCACCGCAAGCCACGCACACCAGCACACCTAGTACTGAGAGATTGGTCAATTTCATGATGATTCTCCGAGAGACCTTAGAGGTGGCGAGTCAGCGGCGCCCATCTGGAAACCGCCGCTGACTCGGCCTGCGGACCTCACTCCTTGGAAGCTCCGGGCTTGGGCTCTTCCGCGGCTGCGGGCGGTGCGGTGACGAAGGGCTCTCCGCCGATCTTGATCGGATACGGGCGCTCCTTCAGCGTGCTGTTCACGAGGTTCGGAGAACCCCGGAACTCGTCGATGAGGTGGTACTCGTTCTTGTAGTTGTCGGCGAGCCACTCCTCGCAGGTACGGGAGAACTCATCGAAGTACTGGTACTTCACCGAGTAGTCGAGGCAGGTACGGTAGGCCGACTTGGCCATCTGCTTCTGCGGCTCGGAGGCGTCGTCCAAGGCGCCGTAGTAAGCCGTCCGCAGTTCGTAGTCCTGCTTCATCCAGGTCGGGATGGGTGCCGCGCGGAACTCCTTCACGAAGGTGCCCCACATGTCTCCAACCCGAGAACCTGCCGCGATGACCCACTTCGGCGGGGGGCTCGGTACCAAGTCGATGATCTTCTTGTACTCAGACGTCGCGTCCTCGATCAGCGGGCGCTTCTTGGTGATCCACGCCTTGACCTTGGTGTTGATGTGGTCCTTCACCGCTTGGGTGGTGCCAGCTCCCTTGTACTCGGGGAACTTGACGGCTTCGACCTTCGCGCGCTTCTTCTCTGCGAAGTAGAAGAGCGCTTCGCCAACCGCCTCGAGAGCACGACCTAGCTTGCGGGCATCGCCACCATCGGCCTGGATGGCTTCTGCCGCCTTCTTCGGGTCTTTCCACGTGGCAACGACCTTCTTGTACTCGGCGTCAGCGTTGCGACCACGGTTCAGCTCCATGTAGGCGCGACCGGCCAGCGCGTGGGCCTGGACTTTGACGTCCAGAGCCGCCTTGCTGTCGATCAAGCGCATCGCACCTTGGAGGCGCTTTGCGACCTGACCCCAGTCCTTCCTCTCCGAGTAGTACGCAGCCACCGCAAACGCGACCTGCGCTGCCTGCTCGGCCTTGCGAGCTCCGTAGTAGCGGTTGAACTTGGTCGCGTCGTCGATGGCCTTGTCCTCTTGACCGAGCCCCAGACGAAGCACGACGGCGTCGCTCAAGGCCTGGTCAGCGAACTCGCCCTTGTACTTGGTGTCGGCCGCGTACTTCTCGAAGAAGTCTGCTGCCTTGTCGTACACGGCGATGGCCTGGTAGTTGCCGCCGATCTCGTAGGTGGCTTTCTGCGCGAGGTCGGTCTTGTTCATCCCGTAGCGCGGGTTGAGCAGAATCAAGCGCGCCTGGATCGACTTCGCCAACAAGCGGCCGGCCTGGTAGGCCTTGGCCATGTTGTAGACGATCTCGTCCATGGCTCCACACTGCGACTTCTCCCCGTTCTCCAGCTGCTTCTCTCCGTAGGTGCGCCACAGCTCGAGGTAGGCGTCTCCACCTTCCTTGTAGAGCTCGAGAGACTTACCTACGTCACCCTTCGACTGGGTGGAGTCAGCGAGCTCGACGGTCTTCTGGGCCTTCAAGCGCTGGATGTCGCACTGGATCCGGTTGAGCGTCTCGCACTGCTCGGCATTGTCCTCCGCCTTCTTGCCGGAGCAGAAGGACTCGATGAACAACGGTACGTCGGACCCCATCGCATCGAAACACGAGGGACGCGGCGGATCCGCCTTGCCACCGAGCACGTTCACGGACTCGAGGTAGAGCTGGGCAGCGAACACCGCCGACTCGTGGTCTGCGTGGTTGATCGCGATATCACGGAAGGCGAGGGCCGCCTCCTCCCAGTGCTGAGACTCGAAGTAGGTACGAGCGCGGGCGAACTTGACGTCGACGTAGTTGTCGTAGGCCTTCGCATCACCCTTGGGTGGTTTGACGTAGCAAACGTAGCGGTTGAAGGCGGTGACCATGCCCTTCTGAGTCTCGTTGAACTCCTTGGGCTTGAGCTTCTCCCACTCGCTCTTGTCCTTGTCCTTGTCCTTGTCGCTCACGCCACTCGGACCAAGGCCCTTGCCCTTGCGGTCGGCGTCGCCCTTGTAGATCTGGTCGTACATCTTCTGGTAGCAGAGCACCGAGGCGAAGGCGGCTTCTGCCGCGTCAGGCCCAGTGGGGTTCTCTGCAACCACCGCGTCGAACGCCGGACCACACTTGTCCCAGCGCTCCTGGAAGTAGAGCAAGTCCGCCATCGCGTACTTGATCTTGTAGAGATTCGGCCAGTCCTCCTTGACGATGCGGGGGAACTCGAACTTCGAGAACTCCTGCGACGTGAAGTTGTCGGCGATCTTCTGGTAGAGGTACGCCGCCAGGTCCATCGTCTTCTTGTCGCCGGTACCTCGGACACCGCCAGAGCCGACGGCCTCCAAGTGCCAGGACATCGCCGTTTCCGCGAGCAAACCAGCGGTAACGTTGGAGCACTCCAGCTTCGACTTGTCGCTGTGGCTCTCCTTGACGTAGGAGTTGCGCACGCTGAGCTGACGCTCCAGCTCCTTCTTGACCGAGTCCTTGTCCTTGCCGCTCAGCGCCATCACCGCTCCGGTGACTTGACCCTGGTAGAAGCAGAGGCGGTCGCCCTTGTCGCGACTCATCAAGTCTTTGTAGAGCGTGATTGCCTCGCGGTAATGACCGGTGTCGAGGTACGCCAAGCCCAGCTCATTGAGCATCTCGAGGGTCTTGGTGTTGTCGCCAGCGCCGTCGCCGCTCAGTCCCTTGAAGAAGTTGTAGGCAACCTCAGGGCGACCGCTTGCGGCATAGACCGGAATCATGTCCCGGCGCGCCGACTTCGCGAGCTGCTTCGCGTTGGGCAGGCTCGAGTACTTGGTCCCGTAGCCGATGACCT
Organism: Polyangia bacterium; assembly: GCA_030433055.1. Taxonomy (GTDB): domain Bacteria; phylum Myxococcota_A; class Polyangia; order Polyangiales; family Polyangiaceae; genus JAHBVY01. Next base: position 13,444 of record JAUILJ010000017.1, on the reverse strand, counting down.
CTTTGAACTCTTGAAGAGCTTTCGCGTACTCGCCCTGGTTCCAGTACACGTAGCCCAGCTTGTAGTGGGCGTAGCCGAACACCTTGTTGTTCGGCGGCGGGTACTCCGTCACCTTGCGGTACGACTGCTCCGCGAGTTCCCACGCACTCGGATCGGCCTGGGCCTCGAGGAAGAACAGCTCTCCGAACGCTAGGTACGCGTTGGGGATGTAAGGCGACTTGGGCGCCTTCTGAATCAGCTCGTAGTAGACGGCGCGTGCGTTCTTCAGGTCCTTGGCCTGCTCGTACTCGTAGGCGAGGTAGTAGAGCACCTCGTCGATCTTCGAGTAGCTGGGGTAGGCCGTCTTCATCAGCTTGTAGTAAGCGATGGCCTTCTTCCGCGCGGCATTGACGATCTTGCGGGCCTGCGCCGCGGACTTGCGCGCCTTGTTGATGGCCGCGACCTTGCCCTTACGGCGACTGGACTTGAGGTCCTGTGCCTTGACCTCGGCCTCGATCTTGTCGCGATTCGCCGCGCTCTCGAGCTCGACGTACGCTTCCGCGAGGCGACGGATCAGCTGAGGGCGATCTGGAGAGCGCTTGCCCGTGCGCTTGAACAAGCGCTCGAGGCCCTGAATCTCCGTGATCAGCAGCGCCCGCCCACGTGCCTTGAGCCGCGTCTTGCGCTGGTCGCGATAACCAGCTGACTGAGCGTCCTCAGGGTTCTTGGGTTTGACGTCTTTCTTTGCGTTGACCTCGCGCGGCGGGGGCGCGCTCTTGAACGCGGTCCCTCGCTTTTGCTTGATCTCGAAGCTCTTGGGCCCGCCGGGGCAGGTGTTGAGCTCTTTTTCCGCCTCGGGGGCGACGCAGGAATTCGGCATCGGCTTTGCCGACTGCGCAGCCGAACCACTGGCGCTGCTAAGTAGCAGCCCCAGAAGTGCGGCCAGAACGGGAACGACTCGTGAAGAGTTCATGAGTTACCTTCTTACCTCCCACACGCGGACTCAACGACCTGGCGATAGAAGCCAAGTTCGTCGCGCCAATACTCACCGTCGAACGGCCAGAGGACGTGCTCCTCATCCGGCTGAACGACGCCAAAGATCTTCGCGTCCGCCTTCGACACCTGCCCACCCTTGAGCTTTTCGTCGAGCTTGTTGCGGAGCGCGTTCGTAATGTCGATGAGGATCTTCTCACCGTTGCGCAGGTGCTCATCGAGCTCGTCGAGGTTGCGCTGGTAGCGCTCCATGGCGAGTTCTCCGGCCTGCTTCACCGCCTGCTGGCGGGCGAACTTGACGACGTCTTGCACCTGCTGGCCGAGCTTGGAGCTCTTGAAGCTGGCCGGGGCCTGCCCGTAGCGAGCCAGCTCATCGTCCAGGACGCGGACGTACTGAATGTTGCGAAGGAGCTGACGGTCGCTCAGCGCGTTCTTCACGATCGGTTTGATCTTGGGGCTGAGGTCCGCCTTGTCGTCTTGCACCTGCTTCAGAAACTTGAAGAAGGGTTCTTCTTGGTTCGGACCCTTGAAACGCTTCAACGTCTTGTCCAGCTCATCCTTGATCGGCTGGTACTTCTTGTTGAATCTCGCGACGATGGTGGTCGCGCCCTCGTAGTTGCAGTTCGCAAAGTAGATGACTGCTTTGAGGATGTCCGCCTCGGGGTAGAACGAGTTCGGGAAGTAGGGCGACTGAATCGTGTGAATGTTGCCCAGCGCGCGTGGGTAGTCGCCGGCCATGAAGTACGCCCAGGACTGCTCGAAGAGCGCATCCAGCCAGTACTCGCTCGCCGTCTGGATCAAGTTCCAGTACTTCACCGCCGCGCTCAGCTTGGTGCTGTTGACCGAGGGCGTGTTGGTCTCCGCATCCAGCTTGATGGAAGCGGAGTAGTACGTGCGCGCCATCGAGAGGTACGCGAGGTCACGCATGCGGCTCTCGTCCTCGACTCCGGCGGCGCCGTCGTCGATGGCCTTCTCGACGCGCTGGAACGACTTGACCGCGGGCACCGACTTGCGGAGCTGCACGTAGCTGACGCCACTGAAGAACTGTGACTTGACGTAGTACTCGCTCGACGGGTCGACCTTCTGGAAGAGCCGGATCGCATCGGCGAACTGACGGTTGCGGTACTTGTAGCGACCGAGCATGTAGTTGAGCTGCCAGTACAAGTCGCGCTGCTGGGGGTTGTTGAAGCGCGCAACCTGCTCGTCGGAGTACTTTCCGACGCGCTCGATGATGTCCGCTGGCTCCGGCAGCTGCGTCGCCAGCTTCGCGAGCCAGAGCAGCGTCTCTTTGAACTTCAAGTGGTTCTTGTTGTCCGCGATGAGGCTGAAGAGCGCGTAGCTCGACTGGTAGAACTTCAGTCGATAGAGCGAGATCGCGAGGTAGTACTCACCCAGCTGCTTGTTACCCGGGTCGTCGCCCGTCTCGCCATTCCATACGCGAAAGAGCGCGAGTGCCGCCTCGCTCCAGCGCTCCTTGTCGAACAGCTTCTTGGCCTGCGCCGCTTCCTCCGTCATCTGCCCAGCAACGACGGGGCCCTTGCCGGCTCCCTGACCTTCGCCCTCTTCGTCGAGATCGATGTCGACGTCGCCGTCTTTCTTTCCGGCCTTGGCGTCCTTCTTCTTGTCCTTGGGAGGGGCGTCCTCATCCAGGTCGATGACCTCCTGCGCTCGCGCATCGGAGCTGTAGACGCTACCGAACAAAAACACGGAGCTGAGAATGCAGGCTGCGGCAAAGCGCTTTCTCGACATCGGTCCTCTTTTCTTGAGTGAGCTGGGCACGCGCGTTCGATTGGGGGGAGCGGGACGACAGCGCGCGACGTGCGAGCTGCGTTTGGCCAGGCATGATCACCTCAGATCACCCTGGAAAACTCTCATTCCGTCGCTGGCGGCTGGGGCGCTTTCCCCCTCGGCGCCAAAAACGTAATGAGAATCAATAGATACCGGACGCGGCGTGGGCGATGTTAGAAAGCCCCGCCAAGCGTTGTCAAGCGCCTCCCCGTGCCCAACATCCGCAAAGTTTCTGCCTTCTATCAGTGTTTGATTAATCCTCTGAGGCAGTAACCAACGCCCGACCGAATGCTTGGGTTTGGGGGGTGAGATGAGACGCTCGTCAGATGCCGCGAGAACGGGTGTCCAAGGTCGCCTGCTCCGAACTCGTACGTGACGGAGTTGCCGCGCGGTGTCGACCGAGGTGAACGGCCCTGGGCCGAGGGTGCGACCGCCCAACTCGCAGCGGGTCGGCGACACACTCAACTGAAGCGGTCATCCGGGTCCCCATCGAACACCAGTGGGGCCTGGTGGCAGTCACGCGGAAACCTTCCGAGGCCACTGTCACGAGCGGACACAGCACGCCGATTTGCAGCTGTAAACCCGCATGGTGACAGCAAACCAACGCTCCGGCGTGGCCATCATTCGGATTGACCTTTTACTCACCACTCGACTAGCGTACGCGCGGAACACGAAGCCTCGAGCGGAGTCGGTTGCCCACCATGACGTGCGAACTGGGCGTCACCTCAGCAAAGCTGCTGGGGCGCCAGCGAGGTCCGGGTTCAGCTGATCCCCAACAAGGTTGTGCTCTAGCTTGGAGCCTCAAGAAACCCAGCTCAGCCGGGAATCATCGAGACTCCGACGCAGATCTGAAGACGCGAAAGCAGGCGGAACACGATGAAGACCATCTCCTCAGAATCCTCCCAGCGCTCCAGCCAGCGCAGCGCTTCTAATCAGCGCAGCGGCCTGTTCATGCTGGCGATCGCCTCACTAGGTCTGATCGCCCTGGGTTGCGAGAGCGGTGGCGTGGGCGATCCGTGCATCCCCGAGGACGAATACAACCCCAGCTTCGCCAGCTTCTCGAGCGAAGAGGTGAACGTCGAGAGCCGGTCTTTCCAGTGTGAGACCCGCGTGTGCCTCGTGAACAAGTTCCAGGGCCGCGTGAGCTGTCCTTACGGCTCGCCGGGCGATCCCGAAGGGACGGCCGATCCGACCACGCTCTGCGCGATCCCAGGAACCGACCCCGGGAGCACCAACAAGGAAGACAAGGTCTCCGCCGCGGTCACGCCCCAGCTCGTGGATCGTCGCGAAGACAAGGCCGTCTACTGCTCTTGCCGCTGCGCGAACGCGCAAGGTGGGACGGACGATGGCGCGAACTACTGCGAGTGCCCAAGCGGGTTCAGCTGCCAGAAGCTGGTCGACGACGTGGGCCTGGGTGGCACTCAGCTCGCCGGTTCGTACTGTGTGAAGGAAGGCACGAACAAGGTGGGCACCGGCGCCCCGTGCTCCGACACCCAGCAGAACTGCGATCCCAAGTACGAGTACTGAGGAACAGCGGGTCGCCCCGAAACGCCCAGCCGGTTTGGCTGGGCGTTTTGCGTTGGTGGGGTCGTGGTTGCACGGCGGGCGCAACTCGGTGCGCGTCTCGCCCGATGGATCACCGTGGCCTCGACAGATTCGGCGCTGTGGCGCGAGGCGGAGCGCGTCGTCGCGGGGCTCTTACGCAGCCACGGTTTTCAGATCGTCGCTACGAACCTGCGGGTGGGTCACCTAGAAATCGACATCGTCGCGCGTCGGCGCCAGCTGATCGTCGTGGTCGAGGTGCGTACCCGGGGGGAAACGGCGTGGACGCGGGGCCTGGCATCCGTCGACTGGAAGAAGCGGGAGCGTATTCGACGCGCTGGGCAGCGGCTGTGGAACCGACGTTACCGCAAGGATCCGAGCGCGGAGCGCATGCGTTTCGACGTGGCCAGCGTGGTCTTTGGTACCGATGGGCCCAGAGTGGAGTACGTCGCCGCTGCGTTCTGATGCGACGACCGCGAGCCTGGCCGGCCGCTCATAAGCGCACCCTCACCCCCAAGAAAAGGAGCAGCCGATCGGTCCCTGGTCGTGGCGCTGCGACCCGTGGTAGGTGCGCTCAGCCCAGAGAATCTTGCATCTCTTTCTTCAGATCTTCGAGGGGCTTCAGGTCCGCGTCCGAGGCTTTGCCGCGCAGGCTCTCCAGCGCCTCGTCCAGCATCGCAATCTCAGACTCCTGGCGCTTTCGCAGGTCCCGAACCATGTCCGCGAAGGTCTCGAAGAAGTGGACCAGCTCATCGCCTTTCCGCAGGGCACCGGGGACTTTGAGGTGGCCCTCGCCCACCTCCCGAAGGTGGCGCTTCATCTTGAAGATCGGGCCCGCCACTCGATGCGTGACCATGATCCCTGCTAGGCCGATCAACACTACGAGCGCGACCAGCACACCCATCAGAGCCCAGGCCATCGTGCTGCGCTGTTGCGCGAGCTGAGTTGACTGCTCCTTGAGGCGATTGGCCTGCGCTTCGAGATCGGCCTGCTGCTGATTCAGGCGCTCATCCTGCTTCTTGGCGTCCTCGTCGAAGGCTTCGCGGAGGGCCGGATTGTCCTTGTAATCCGGATCCTTCACGATGTTCATCTTGACGACTTGGCTGACCTTCTTGCTCTCCTCGACGACATCTCGCCCGCGCTTCACGACCTCTTCGCCGAGGTTGACGCTCTTCTGGCTCTGGCTGATGACCGCGTCGCTGGTGCGCCACAGGATGATGCCCAAGGCGGCTGAAAGCGCGATCGCGATCAGCACCAGGTAGCCGGTGTATTTCAGCTGGAAGTGCGGATCCAGCAGGTAGTTCTTGAAGCTTCGTTGGTGGCGACCGCCGGACATGCTGACTCCTCGTCCCGTTCTCACACGGGCATGGTGAGTACCAAGCTACAACTCGGCAGCGAATAGCGTACGGGGAGTCCGGCCGAGCGAGCAACTAAGCTTTCAGTCAAAGCGGGAAGCCTTACAGCTCATTGAAGGAGTTGCGTAAGCGCGGCTTGGGTCGACTGGTGTTTCCACGCGTGGCCACTTGTAACCGCAGGGCCGCTTGAACCGCAGGGCTGCTTGAACCGCAGGGCTACTTGAACCGCAGGGCTACTTGAACCGGTCTGCGTTGTCGGCGAACTTTTCCGCGGCACTCCTGCCCGCCTCGCCCAGGAGCTCTTTCTGCGCGCCCTTGTCGTCCTCTTCCACGTCGGGGAAGCCTACGGTGACACTGAAGCTGCCCTTCAGCGCCTTGTTGGGATAGGTGAAGACGCTCACCGAGAGCTTCACCTTCATCGTCCCCCCGGAGTAGGTCAACTTGGCCTTCGCCATCAGGTAGAAGCCGTCGACGCTCTTGTGCTTCTTCAGCAGCTTCTTGGCGTCGCTGAGCTTCTCTCCATCCGGCGCGACGGCGAAGCCATCCAGCTTACCGAGCTTCTTGGTCAGGCCGTCGCGCACCTCGGACTTGACCACGCTGTCCGACAGGTCGCTGCTGTTCTTGATTTCGAGTGCGACGTAGAACTTCGTATCCGCGGTGATGCTACCGCCCGCCTTCTTCAAGGCCTTCTTGATCTTCTTGATCGACTTCTTGATGACCGACTTGACCGAGGAGGAGCTCTCCTTCTTCAGACGGGTCTCGAGGCACTCGACCCCGCCCTTCTTCAGCTTGCCGAGGGCCGCCGCTGCTGCGGCGCGCACGGTAGTGCTGTCATCCTCGAGGCCCGTACACAGCGGGTCGATGGCCCGTTTGTCTTTGGTAGCACCGAGCGCTAGCGCGGCTTGAGTGCGTACGCGAAAGTCATCGCTCGACTTCAGTTGCTGCGCGAGGCGATCGACTTTGTCTTCGGCGAAAGCCGTCGAGGTGGTGGTCAACACCAACGAGAGACAAAGCAGCCAAGGCCAGGCTCGGGCGAACCACGAAGTCATTCTAGTCGAGACTATCACGACGCCCCGCGCGTTGGATCCATGACGACGTGTCCGACGACGCCCGAGGACCTCACTACATCATCGGGGTTACACATTCCGTCGCGGCGCTGTCGCTGAACACCCAGCGCCACCCAAACGACACCTGGTCCATCGGAGCGTGTGCGGCGGCAGGACGAGACGCCGACCGCCCGCGGGCGATCGACTCGAGTAGCCGATGCCCTGACATCGGTGGGCATCAGTTCGGGGGCTTGACCACTTTTCCGCACTGAGTAGTCCGCGGTGCCGCCACGCGCTTCGCTGACTGTGCTGTTGCTCACGCCGCGGTCTCCAAGCGTTGTTCCACGAGCAAGCCGCTGCGCAACAGGGTGATCGAGGCCGCGCGCCTTGGCTCCGCCGAGCGCACACAAACGGGAATGGAAGTCTGGGGAGGCGCTGACATGGAGTGGGGGGAGTGGTTGGATCGACCGTTGGTTTTCGTTGGACGGGACAGCCTGCCAAGTGTTCAAGGCAAAGGCCGCTGAGTCCTTGGGCACGCCTCCGTTTGGTGTAGGCTGAGTCGTGCGCAGCGAGCCCACACCGACGTCCCCGCGAAGCCCCTTCGAGCGTTCCTTCGTCGCGAGCTTCGGGAGCCTGATTTGGAGCGTGTGGGCGCCGTCGTGGCTGCGGACGCTGACCGTCGTCGCAACACTTGCGTGTGTGCTCGCACCCAGTCCTGCACACGCGGTCAAGGTGCGTATTCGTGGGACGGCGTCGCTGGAAGCACGGTTGATCCCAGCGGATTCAGGCGTGGAGCTCCGATCTCGACTGACCGACGACACGGGACGACCGATTGGCAAGGCTCACGTGCGGATCCGGTTCACGCCCGAGCCTCGCAAGCTTCCCGCGGCAACGGTGTGCGGAAACACACCACTCACTGCGCTTCATCGTTCGCTGGGAGAGCTCATCGTCGACACGTCAGCAGAGGGCACGTTTTGTCTCCGCATCGCCGATTTGAGTGACGAGACGAAGCTGCAACTCACGTTCGACGGCGACGCCGACTACGACTCGCTCAGCAAGCAAATCGAAGTAGACAAGACCCGCACGCCGTTGGCGCTGCGGTTCCAGCCGATGCCCGCGACGCTCGCGCTGGAGCGCGACCAACACTCCATCTGGGTCGCCACGAAGTCGGACACCGATCTCGGTCTGGAACCCAAGAAGATCCAGGTCGAGCTGTCGCTCAAGGAGTTCGGTGGCGAGGAGACGCGCTTGGGACAGGTGTCCGTGAGCGTCGGGCAACGCGCGCAGTTCCTGGTCCCAACCACGACGCTCGGCGCACCTGGTGCGGCCCAGTTGGTCGCGCGCTTCAAGGGCACTCGCACGCTCTCCCCCGCAGAAACGGAAGCCCCGATTCTGCGCACGACGCAGGTCAATCTGACCCTGGACGAAGCGCCGACGTCAGAGACGGCAAGGGGCAAGCCGCTGGAAATCTCCGTCATGTCCAGCGTCGGGCCAGTACCCGGCGGAAGCGTCGAGGCGCTGTATGCCGGTCGATCCATGGGCACCACTCCGGTGCGAGACGGGCGAGCGTCCTTGGTCCTGGACCTGGAGGGCGACGGCGGGCCCGCGCACCTGACACTTCGCTTCCTCCCAAGCTCCCCGGCCTGGATATCCGCAGGGAATTTAGAGATCGAGGTCCCGGTTCCGCCGCCTAGTCCCTGGGGCCGCATCGCGCTGATTGCATGCGCCCTGCTGATCACTGCATGGCTGGTGCGGGCCTGGTACCGGCCGGGGCGGCGCGAAACGAGGGAGACCGAGGAGCGGAAGAGCATCCCGAGCGGAAAACCAGCGCTCGAGCTCCTAGAGCCAGCTGGCGCGGGGGAAGGCTGGCGGGGACGCGTCTGCGATGCCCACGACGGGACCCCGATCCCCGGTGCATCGATCACGATGATGATCCCCGCGTTCTCCTCGGACGGGGTCGCCGCGCAAACCAAGACCGATACCGACGGTCGGTTCGAACTCGACCACGTCGAGTTCGCCACGGCGGAAGGCTCTCGCTTCCGCGTCGAAGCTCCGTGGCACAGCACCCTGGAGCGGCCAGTGCCTCGGCCCGGCGCGATCGCGATCTCGATGGTCTCGCGCCGCAGGGCGCTGATTGATCGTCTCGTCCAGTGGACCGGGCGTCGCGGGCGACCATGGTCCGCCGACGGGGGCGCGACACCCGGCCATGTGGCGAGCGTGGGTCGCTCGAAGGGCAAGCCCGAGGTCGTTCGCTGGGCTCAAGAAGTCGAACAAGCAGCCTACGGACCGATCGCCCCCGACGCTGAGGCTGAGCGGCGCATCGACCAGCAACAGCCCGGCAGAGCGGACGCGGATTGAGCTGCGAAAGGCGGCCGCAATGCCGCCTCAGAACCCGGCGAAAGCCACGGATCGGCTTGCAGTCGTTGACGCCTCAGAACGCCGCTCCCTATAGTCCGCCGCGCACGCGATTTCGGGGCCCACCGGTCACCGCACGTCGCCCGCTGAAAGCCAATGATCTACGTCATTATCGCAGTCGTCATCATTGCCGTCGTTGCCTTCTTCTTGATGAACAAGAAGGGCGAGCCGCAGGTCCCCGCGGCCCCGCAGCCCGAAAAGCTGCCTGCGAAGGCTCCCACCAAGTCCAAGCCTGCGCCCAAGGCCAAGCCGCCGGAGCCCGACGAGGACGACGAAGCGGAAGATGAGGAGGACGACGAAGAGGCCCCTTCCGCCCAGGCGCCCCAGGCCAACGTCGAGCCTGAGCCCGAGCCGGACGAAGAGGAGGAGGAAGCCGTCTCCAGTGGTGACGGCCGCCCATCCCTCACCGCGCGCCATGACATCAAGAGCCTTCGCAAGGGTCTGGCCAAGAGCCGCGGCAGCGAGGGTTTCTTTGGTCGGCTGAAGTCCCTCGTCAGTGGCAAGAAGGAGCTCGACGCCTCGATTGCCGAGGAAATCGAGGAGGTTTTGCTTGCGAGTGACGTGGGCGTGAAGACCACGGAAGCCTTACTGGAGCGCATCCGAGACGGCCTTTCGAAGGGTGACCTGAAGGATCCCGATGCGGTCTGGGACGCTCTCCGTGAGGAAGCGTCGCGGATTCTCGGTGTGGGTGAGCCCGGCGCTTTCAAGATGACTGGCGCGCCGACAGTGGTGTTGATGGTCGGCGTAAACGGCGCAGGCAAGACCACCACGATCGGTAAACTCGCGACCCGGCTCACCGCCGACGGCAAGACCTGTGTCTTGGCGGCAGGCGACACGTTCCGCGCTGCCGCCGTCCAGCAGCTGATCGTCTGGGGCGAGCGAGTGGGGTGCGAGGTCGTGCGCGGAAAAGACGGCGCGGATCCTGGCAGCGTGATCTTCGATGCGGTCGAGAAGGCGAAGGAACTCGGCGCTGACATCGTGCTCGCGGACACCGCCGGCCGACTCCACACCAAGACCAACCTGATGGTGGAGATGAAGAAGATCGCCAAGACCGCCGCCAAGGCGATGAACGGTGCTCCTCACGAGGTGCTGCTCGTCCTCGACTCGACGAACGGCCAAAACGCCCTCGCTCAGGCGAAAGAGTTCAAAGAAGCTCTGGACTTGACGGGACTAGTTCTGACTAAACTCGACGGCACCGCCAAGGGCGGGATGATCTTGGGCATCTGCGACGAACTGAAGTTGCCGGTGCGCTTCGTTGGGCTCGGTGAACGACCCGACGACCTTCATGACTTTGTCCCTTCGGACTTCGTGGAAGCCCTGCTCGGCAGGGAGGAATCGAACTGAGAGGCCTCAACCTCTCCGAGCTTTCTCCGCGAGGAGGCGGCTCGAATCGAGACATCAGTCCCCCAACTTGGAAGCCTCGTCCCCACGCGGCTTCAGCCCTCTCGATATGGCTCTTCGGGAGGCGCTCTGGAGTGCGTATCCAGCGTGCTCCAAACTCGCCCACGGGCGCTCCTAACTTCGGGATCCCAAGCGTGCCAGCTCGCTAAGATCTCCACGGAAATGAAACCAAGCGTCGGATTATTCGGCGCGGAAAACCAACACAGCTTGGGTCAACTCAGACGACCATTACTCTGCGCAGGACTCGTGGGTGCACCGCGGAAGCGATCCACCAACACTGTCAACCAACACCCTGGGCTGAGTTTTAGTGTGGATTCAACTTGGATATTGATCGCGCGAAATCCTGCGTGATATAGTCGCCCGGCACTTGCGGCTGGCGGATTTCGTCAATCTTTTCACGCAGTTGCGCGACTTCAGTAGCGATGGTCCCTGAGGAGAGCGGAAGAGGCATCGGATGAAAAAACGTCCCATCGGGCTCCTCGTAGCAGCGGCGCTCTGCTTGTGTCCGGCCGGCGCATTAGCCCAAAAGAAGGGTGATGCGGAGGCTGCGGCACCCGCAGACGGGGAGGAAGCCGCCGCTGGCGAAGGCGAAGGCGGCGAAGGCGAAGTCCCTGAAGGTGAACTCCCTGAGGGCGAAGGCGAACTGCCTGAAGGCGAAGTTCCGGGCGGCGATATCGGCGGCGAGGGGCTCGGAGACATCTGTGAGATCGATCCAGCAGCCTGCCCCAAGCTCGACTTCGACAAGGAAGCAGCCAAGGATCTGAACGAGCAGATCTACGCGGTTCAACAGCTGTACGCCTTGCGCGTACGTCGCGTGGAGCTGCAGCCCTACTGGGCGACGAGCTTGAACGACCAGTTCGTCAATCATCCCGGTCCGGGCCTGGCGCTCAACTACTACATCACCAACGTGCTCGCGGTTGGAGCCAACTTCAACTACTACCGGCCGTTCAACGCCGACAGTACGTTCAACGCTCAGGTGCGCCGCGCGGCCCGCGTTGGTGTGCCGTTGACGGAGTACGACTGGGGTGCGGCGCTCAACTTCACGTACGTCCCTGCGTACGGCAAGTTCGCCGGCTTTGGTGACTTCATCTTCCACTACGACGCCTACGTCGTGGGCGGCGTCGGAGCCATCAGCACACGGCCGATTCCAGTCATCGACCCGGACAACCGTACGTTCGACTTCGAGCCGAAGCTCGCATTCAACGCGGGCATTGGCTTCCGCGTGTTCTTCACACGTTGGTTCGCCGCCATCCTGGAGGTGCGCGACTACATCTTCAGCGATCGCTTGGAGAACGACGACACGACGGTGTTGGATGCTCCGAACGACCCACTCAACAAGGACAACTGGTACGGCGACAACTCGCTGACCAACGCAGTCCAGGCCCAGCTAGGGGTTGCCATTTTCTTGCCGTTCTCCTTCGAGTACCGGCTGCCGAAGTAGTCGAGGTCTGCACCCATGCGAAAGACGACGAAGAAAACGATGCGCCGGCTGCTCGCAGGTCTGACTGCCGGCCTCGCCCTGGCGGCGGTAGGCGAGCAGACTGCAAGCGCACAAGAAATCCTGCTGACAGGTCCCCTTGCTGGTGCACCTGCCGTGCGGAAACTGCGCCTGTATCGTGAAGGCCGTATCGAGGTGGCACCCGCCATCTCGTTCACCCTCCTCGATGAGTACCAGCGCACCATGCTGGCTGGGCTCCGCGTCAACTACAACCTCACCGACTGGTTCGCGCTGGGCGTCTGGGGTGGCTTTGGCGCGCTGAAGCTCAACACAGGGCTGACGGATCGCGTCCAAGACGTGAACCAGGGCCGACGTGACATCGAGGCTCAGCGCCCCGCGGGCTCCGGGCCTTCGGTGAGCAGGCGCCTCACGGCGACCAACATGGGCCCGAACTTCGAGGACCAGATTGGTACCATCGACTGGATTGCCTCCCCGCAAATCACCGCGGTTCCATTCCGAGGGAAGCTCGCGCTGTTCCAGAACATCTACCTGGATACGGATCTCTACTTCTTCGCGGGTCCCGCGTTCGTCGGTGTGAGCGAGCGCAAGGAGTGTGATCCCGACGGTGGGAAGCCGTGCCAGTCGAATGATCCGGCGGTCTACGAGCGTGAGAGCCGGGTTGCGATCGCGCCAACGTTTGGTCTCGGCTTCACGTTCTACGTCAACAAGTGGAACGCGATCGGCTTCGAGTGGCGTGGTGTTCCGTTCGCCCGAAACACCGGCGGCTTTGACAACCACGGTGGTGGACCCGACGCGAAGTTCCCGGATCAGAAGGTCAACTCCGATGACCGGGACTTCAAGTTCAACCAGATGCTGACCCTCAGCTACAACTTCTACTTCCCGCAGCAGTACCGCGTCAGCGAGTAGAGCCCGGTAAGTGAAGTGACGAAGCGCCCTTGGCCATCTGCCAAGGGCGCTTTCGTTTTGTACTGCGACGGAGGGCGGCGGGTGTACTCGCAAGCAACCACCCAGCCACGGCGCGTTGCCCCGGGACGAAGCACAACAGCGGACTGCACGTCGCTGGGCCCGAGAATACGGAGCGCTGGATGGAGCGCTGGGACGTGCGCAAGCGGTCCTCTCCCCCTCCAACCCCAGAGTCGGGAGAAGGCGCACTCGACACGAACCGTCGTCTCGAGCGAAGCGAACCAGCTGCGGCCCGGCGCGGGGACGTGGGAGACGATCAGCCGACGCGAACGACGAGGCCGCCCTGGAGCTCGAACTCTTCCGGCAAGGCTTCAGCGCACTGCTCGCGCAGCGACTCCTCGACTTCCCAACCAGCGTCCGCGAGGCGCTGGGAGATGCGGTTGCGGACGCGCAGCGACTCGTCTTCGGCTAGCGCGGTGATCAGCGCGGGGACGCTCGCTGGGTTGTTCATCGCGAAGACCGTGGCGACAGCGTGGCAGCGTACGGGCTCGCTCATATCCTCG
>JAUILJ010000829.1 GCA_030433055.1 Polyangia bacterium | reverse complement strand
TGTTGGGCCCGCGGTTGGCCATGCAGATCAGACCCCGCTCATCGTGATGCGCGTCCTCCCACACCTCATCGGGGATCACGTAGCCGGGGCCGCCGGAGCCGTTGTGGTTTGGATCCCCGCCTTGAATCATGAAGCCCTTGATGACGCGGTGAAACGGCGTGCCGTCGTACAGGGGCTTCTTCACCCACTTGCCGTCGGGGGACTTCCAGGGTCGTAGCCCGCGGGCCAGCCCCACGAAGTTGGCGACGGTGATGGGCGCCTTGTCCTGCCACAGCTCACACTCGAGCTTGCCCGCGGTGGTGTCGATGGAGGCCTTGAAGTAGCCCTCACCCTTCAGGCCCTTGCCGGCGTCTGCGAGGTCGAATTTGCCGTGCAACGGATCATCGGGGGTCGGTACGACGGAAGCGACCGGCTTGGCGGCGATCTTTCGACCCGAACCCTTCTGCTGAGGCCGCTTGTTCAAGCGAGAGAGCAGCCCCTTGATGTCCTTGCTCGCACCCAGCTTGAGCCTGGCGCGCGCGCTCGTGTTGGTTGCCGGTGTCTCCTCATGCTTGATGATGGGCTTACTCGCCGGCTCCTTCTTGGGCTCGTCACAGCCAGCCACGGTCGCGCCCAGGCTGACGGCCAGTGCACCTAACCCCAATCGAAAAACCAAAGATCGCATTCTCGTCTGTCCTTCAACTTTTCATTCGCTCCCATCCGGTAGCCGAACGACGTGTCACCCGAGGCCTAGCAGGCACTCACTCGGAGCTGTACTCGATTTTGACCCGTTGCCCAGGTTTGACCCCGTGGTCCCGGCTCCAGCCGGCATTCATTTCCAGCACGTACGCCGCCGGGCAGGGGACGCTACGGGGATGCTCGTTGAGTACGGGGACCTGTTCCAGAATTCCCACGATGAATCCCTTGCTGTCGATGAACAGCATGTCGAGGGGCAGGCAGGTGTTCTTCATCCAGAAGGTGAGCACCCGGCGCCGATCGAAGGAAAAGAGCATCCCCTCCTCCTCGGCAGGCAGGTGTTCTTCATCCAGAAGGAGCGCGGCGCGTTCGTTGGCCAGCTGAACAACATGCCCTCTTCTGGCGCCATGCTGGTGCGATACATCAACCCTCGCTGCCGACTCGTGTCGTTGGCCGCGACCTCGACCGCCACGCGGACGCTGGCCTTGGCCTCGGGGAACGTGATGAATCCGCGCGGCAGCGCCAGTGGCTGAACCGGACCCTGCGGACAGTCCTTGGCGGGCTCAGCCTTGGGGGCTGGCTCCTCGGGGAAGGGAGCCGTGCACGCCGCTTTGAGGGGCTCGGCTCGCTGTTCTGCTGCGCTCGTCGAGCCCTGGGGAGCCTGACGCGCTGTGCGCGCTGGAGTGTGAGTCGAGGCCGAGGCCGAGGCGTTCGAGGTCCCGATCGGATCACAAGCGAGCGGCCAGAGCATGACGCCGACAGCCGTTAATATCTGCACGGTTCGACCTCGCCCACGCCAGTTCGGGCTAGATTTTCCCCTTTGCTCGTCTCCGCGCATGGCGCCGCGTATACCATGCTCCGAGTGCCGCACCAGTCACCCGAGCTAGGCGCTGAATGCGACTTCGCATCGAGCTGAGCCATGGCCTATGCTCCGGCCATGTGGCGCAAGTGGGGATCCGGCGTGGAGTGGCGCTCACGCGGCGCGGTAGTAGCCTTGGGCGTCGCGCTGGTTGCCGCGTGTGGTGGCACCGCGGTAGCCGACTTCAGTGACGCTGGCAGCGGCGGGACGGCGGGTAGCGAGCCGGATGCTCAGGCGGGCTCAGCGGGGATCGGTGGGACGACCCCGGTGAAAGACGCGGGCAAGGACTCCGCCGCGGGGAACGCCGGGATCGGCGGCTCGCAGGTAGACAGCGGTTACGTCGACCCGGGTTGCCCCGACGCTGCGCCACCCGATCCGGACCTCCAGTGTGACCCCTGGGCGGCCAACACCGGCTGCGCCCTGGGCGAGGCTTGCTACCCCTACGTGATCTACCCAACGACGGTCTGCGGCCAAGAGACGTACGGGACGTACTGCGTCCCCGCAGGCGTTGGCGAGCAGGGGGATCCCTGCGGAGGTGGACCGTGTGCGGCGGGCTTCGTTTGTGTGGTCACTGGACAAGGCAACCAGTGCGTCCAGATGTGCCAGCTGCAAGGCGATGACGGCTGCCCTCCGGGGCTGTTCTGTGTACCGGTGGATGTCGAAGGATTTGGCGGATGCTTCTAGGAAAACGCGGGCTGCCGAGCGGGTTGACCAAGACACCGCGCGGCCCGCTGATGATTGCGCTGGGCGGCGCGCTGGCGGCGGCGTCCATTCAAGTGGCTTGCGGCTCCCGCACGGGGCTTCACGCTCCCAGCTCCGATGAGGACGCAGGCGTGGACGCGGGGCCAGATGTCGGGCTCGACTCCCCGGAATGCACCGTCGACAGCGAGTGCATTCCCAGCAGCCTGTGTGCGACCGCTCGTTGTGCTGCGGGGCGCTGCGTCGATGGAGAGGAGACCACCTGCGACGACGGCGACGAGTGCACCGAAGACACGTGCAATCCCGACAACGGTCAGTGCGTGTTCGAGCTGCTGGTGCGGGATGAAGACGAAGACGGCTTCTATGGTCCGCGCCCAGGCTATGCTGCTGGAGCACCCGGTTCATGCGGCAATGATTGCGACGACACGTCTCCCCTAGCATTTCCGGGGGGAGAGGAACTCTGTGACGGTGTCGACAACGACTGCAACGGCATCGTCGACGACAACGCCCGCTACGTCCCAACCGGAGCCGGGGATGTCCGCATCTCCAGCACCGACCTGCGTCAAGCGGGCGGCGGTGGCTTGGTCTATGCGGAGACCAACTACGTCGCCACCTACACGGGACAGCAGACCCACTGGACGAACTTCGCCCAGGGACTGGCGAACGATGGCTCCCCGCTAGCGAGTTTCCCTGAGACGGCGATCACGAACGTCAACAACGACAACTTCACCGGCCCCGTCGTCTGGACGGGTTCCGTCTACGCGACGGTGTGGGAAGACCGCCGAGACGCCGACTACGAGATTTACTTCAATCGCTTCGATCCCGGGGGAAACAAGCTCGGCCCCGACGTACGCGTCAGTCAAGCTGTTGGCTTCAGCCTCAACCCAGCGCTGATCTGGAACGGTAGTCAGTATGTCGTGGTTTGGCAGGAGGAGCGCGCGTCGGTGTTCGCCCTGGTGGGGCGAGTGCTCGACGCCGAGGGCAACGCGATCTCCGACGTGACGCAGTACACCCTGCCGAGCGAAATCGCCGAGTCTCCGCGCCTCGCCGAGGGCGACCGCATGCTCGGTACAGCGTTCAACATGAACCAGGGCCTGGGTCAGGAGATCGGCTTTCTGACCATCACGCCGGATCTCAGCCAGGCGACCCGACCCATCTCGCTCGACATCGAAGCCGTAGATCCCAGCATCGTGTGGCTCGGAGACCGCTTCGCCGTGGCTTGGGAGAAGCGCGGGGTGACACCTGGCGACGCGATCTGGGGTGCGCTGGTCGACGAGGACGGCAACGTCCTGCGCCCGGCGACTCAGCTCACCAGCGGCGCGACCTTTGCTCGGTCACACGCGATGATCCCACTGGGCGATCGCTTCTTGCTCGTGTGGGCGGATGATCACGATGGCAACTACGAGCTCTATTCGAAGATGGTGAGCAACGACCTCGAGGAGCTCACGGCGCGGGAACGCATCACGTTCGATGGTTCGGACACCGTGGGGCCGATTGCGAGCTTCGGGCCGAATGGGGACGTTGGGGTGCTGTTTGATGATAGGCGCAGCGGGTCGTGGCAGACGTATTTTACGAATTTGGAGTGTACGGCGGGAGCGCAGTAGGGGACTGGGTCGGGGACTGGGTCGGGGACTGGGTCGGGGACTGGGTCGGGGACTGGGTCGGGGACTGGGTCGGGGACTGGGTCGGGGACTGGGTCGGGGACTGGGTCGGGGAATTGCCGTGCGGATATTTTGGCCGCGGCGCGCTTCGCGCGGCCGCTTCCGTGG
>JAUILJ010000828.1 GCA_030433055.1 Polyangia bacterium | reverse complement strand
AAGCCTTCATCGACCAAGCGGAAGCCGACGTCTTCGCCATCGCTCATGAGACGGACGTCGCCGACAGCGTGGCGCCCTTTCGAAGCGCGCTCCAAGAGGCCATGGTGCAAGCCCAAGCTGCGCAGGCGTCGAAAGGTGGCATCACCGGCATCCCCTCAGGCCTTCAGCGGCTGGATGAGAAGCTCACCGGCTTCCATCGCGGCGACCTGTACATCCTTGCCGGGCGACCTGGGATGGGGAAATCCGCGCTCGCTTCCCAGTGTGCTCGAGCAGCGGCGTCAGCGGCGTCGCCATGCAGCGTCGTTGAGTTCAACCTCGAGATGCCTCGCCACCAGCTGGGTGCGCGGGACGTTGCAACCCACGCCATGGTGGACCTCTCTCGTCTGCGCGCCGGCAAGGTGCGGGACGAAGAGTGGGACCGACTCGTCGATTCGGAGGTGCAGCGCGGTCGCCTGCCTCGCTACCTCGACGTCACTCCTGCGATCACGCTGCTGCACCTCCGCGCCAAAGTCCGCCGCCTCCAAGCGACGATTGGGCGAGAGGGAGGGCCTCCGCTCGGCCTTGTCGTCGTGGACTACTTGCAGCTGATGCGGGGATCCGAATCGACGAAGACACGCGATCAGGAGATTGGCGAGATCTCACGAGGCTTGAAAGCGCTGGCCAAAGAGGTGGACGTCGCAGTCATCGCGTTGAGCCAGCTCAACCGTTCCGTAGAAGCCCGAAGCGACAAACGTCCTCAGTTGAGCGATTTGAGAGAGAGCGGCGCAATAGAGCAGGACGCCGACGCGATCGTGTTCGTCTATCGGGACGAGTACTACCACAAGGAAACGGCTGACCAGGGGATCGCCGAGCTCATCATCGCCAAGCAACGCAACGGCCCGACTGGCACGGTGCGCGTCCGCTTCCAGTCTGCGTTCACTCGTTTCGACAACCTGGATGAGTCGAACTACGAGCTCGGTGATGCGCAGGGCTGCTCAGATCCGTGGGGCGACTTCGACGCAGACGAAAGTTGAGAAAGCCAACCCAGCTGTGAAACGCATCGGGAAGTGTCTGATATCCGTTACCCATGAGCTGCTGGATACAGCTGAAGGGTGGGAGTCACTACGACTTCACCGCGCCCTTCGTTTCCCCTCGGATCACCATCAACAGCATCGCGCACTCGCTTGCGAGACTGTGCCGCTTCAATGGCCACACGAACGAGTTCTACTCGGTTGCTGAGCACTCGGTACGCTGCAGCTACCTGGTCGAGCCGGAGCTCGCGCTCATCGCGTTCGCTCACGACTGGCACGAATCGCTCGTCGGCGATGTCACCAGCCCCCTGAAGCGTATGCTCCCGGGCTTCGAGGTCATCGACCGGATGGCTCGGATGCACGTGAGTGCCTCCATGGGGGTCGACATCGTCGACTTGGACCCACGCGTCGTCCACGCCGACCTGCAGATGCTGTCGACAGAGAAGCGCGACCTGCTCGACCCCATCGATCTCGATTGGGACCTCGAGCTGCCCGAGCCGTTTTCCGAGCGGATCCGGCCCTGGGGGATCCGCGAAGCTCACTGGCGCTTTCTCGAGCGCTTCAAGGAACTCAGCCACGGGCTGCCCGTGAGGACCATCGAGGCGAGAGCGTCGTGACCACGTGCGCCAAGTTTGAGCGTTTTAAGGGCCGAACCAACTCCCAGCTTCATGACTACACAGGCCGGCGCTTTGGGAGACTTCAAGTCGTCTCTCGGGCCCCAAGCAGGCCAGGGTGCACTATGTGGAACTGTGTCTGTGCATGCGGAAATCACACGGTAGTCAGAGGTCAAACGCTCAAGCGAGGAGACACTCGCTCGTGTGGATGCCTTCGCAGAGACACTCACTTTCGTCACGGCCAGCTTCATTCCTCTGAGTACTACAGCTGGGCGGCGATGAAAGCCCGTTGTTCGAATCCGAGAAACCCTGGCTACCGCTACTACGGCCAACGGGGGATTCGCGTCTGCAAGCGGTGGTCATCTTTCAAAATTTTCCTCAAGGATATGGGCGAGAAGCCCGGACCTGGCTACTCGATTGAGCGAATCGACAATGCTGGCAACTATGAGCCCCAGAACTGCAAGTGGGCGAACCGGGTCGAGCAAGCGAACAACACGCGGGGCAATCGTAGGCTGACCGTTGATGGCGAAACTCTAACGACAGCCGAGTGGGGACGGCGGTTCGGAGTTTCGGCCGCGCGGATCTACAGGCGACTCTCAAACGGCTGGGCACCCGCCGAGGCCGTGAAGACACCACCATTGAAGAAAGGAAAACGTCGATGTCACAAGGCCACAACGCTGTAGCTCTGCTCGGAAACTTGGGCGCTGATCCCTCTCTGCACGAGGGTGCCAACGGAGGCGTGCTCAAGCTGCGCCTCGCAACCAGCGAGAGCTACCTCGACCGCAACAAGGAGCGCCAAGAGCGCGTCGAGTGGCACAGCGTCGTCGTCTTCGGCAAACGAGCTGAGGCGCTGAGCAAGATCTTGCGCAAAGGCGACCGCGTCTTCGTCTCCGGCTCGCTTCGAACGTCCAGCTACGAGAAGGACGGCGACACTCGATACAAAACGGACGTCATCGCACGCGACGTGATCCTGAACGGCAAGCGTGATGGCGCTGACACGAGTTCAGGCGGCTACTCGGGTCGTTCGAGCAAGCAATACTCCGACGACGACTACGCCGCGTCGGGTGACGAAGACATCCCGTTCTGAGGAGCACCATGTACACACGATTCCGCATTGAAACGGTGCGCCCGTTCCGCGCTGTATTTCCCGCTACCTCGCTCGTCGCCGCGATGGTGATGCCTGAAGCACCACCCCAGGACCTCGACATCTCCCAGGATGAAGCGATGATGTTCAGCCTCGGCGCGACCTACGCCCTCCTCTTGGCGAGTAGCGTGGGGATCGAGAACACCGCTCGCCTCTTGATGGTCGACCGCGTGATCCAACAGAAGGGCCCGCACCAGAAGGGCCCGCCGCAGCTCACGCCGTGACGTGGGCATCCTCTCGGGGTGGGGCCGTTCAGGCAGGGCGGCCCTACCCCTCGGGGTGTGCCCGATAGGAGACACCATGAGTAGTACCTGTTCAGCCCCCATCCGGCGCCGTGACGAACGCGACCTGAGCTGGTTCTTCGGCGTTGGCGCGGCTTCGTTCCAGCGCTCGACGTTTGGCGCCATGCTCGACCGAGCGCAGATGTTCGCGTTCGACAGCGAGCTTTGCGACCAGTGCGATGGCACCACGTTCGTCGAGGACAACGCAACGTGCCCAAAGTGCAAGGGCACCGGCATTCGGCCACGGAAACGCAGACGGAAACGACGCATCTTGAAAGCCGAGTGCCGCAAGTGTGCGGGTACCGGCCTCAACGCGGAGGGCAAGCTGTGCGGCACCTGCCGTGGGTTCGAGGGGCTGACGGCCATGCCTCAGCCGAGCACACACGAAGAGCCCAGCTACTCGCCCGAGGACGACACCCTTCATCGCTACGCAGAGATGAGCCGTCGCCTTGAGCGGCTACCTGCGGTCGCGGTCCGAGTCCTCGCTGCGTACTTCGGCGACGTCGGCGCGAAGTGGGACCGACGCCCTCAAGGTCGAGTCTGCGCGCTCTATCCGCTGACGCGATCTGGGCGGCGTCTACTGGAAGCAGCGCTAGCTCTTGGCGAGCCTGGCGCCCAACAAGCGGATGACGAAGCCATCGTGGCCGTGGCCGCTGCCGTTCGGCGAACGCGAGGCGTTGAGCTGTCGCTCGCTCAGCAACAACTTGAGGGCCTGGTGAGGCGCACAGAGGATGAAGCCTCTGCGCTGCTTGGAGAGGCGATTACCGCGTGGAACAGCCTGCCGAGCGACTGAGGGAGACTGTCTACATGATTCGGCACCGGAAGACTGGGCTTTGGTCTTCCGGTGGACGCCGACCGAAGTGGCGGAAGCGGGGCAAGATCTGGCGCACGCTTTCGGACGTGGAGCTGCACTTGGCGCAATTCAAGGAGCCTCGCGTAGTCTCAAAGGCGTATCGAGAG
>JAUILJ010000827.1 GCA_030433055.1 Polyangia bacterium | reverse complement strand
GCTCGACACCGACGGTGTGCGGGACATCGGCGGAGGTTGGGTACTGAAAGCACCGCTGAAAGTCGGCGCCGAGTTCCGCGGAAAAAACGGTACGGTGCGTATCACCCGCATGGATGTCGCGATCGAGACCGGCGCCGGAAGCTTCAAAGGCTGCCTGGAAACTCAGGAGGACGCGGGCGGCGCCGATGCGCAGAGCCGGGTGACCATCCTCTACTGTCCGGACGTGGGCATCGCTCGCCTGGACATCATGACCCAAGAGGGCAATGAGCTGGTCGAAGAGCGAGCGGTCCTGCGCACCTTCTCGAAGCGGGTAGACATCAATCAGCTCGGCGACGAACCGCTGCCCGAGACGAAGTAGCGAGTCCCCGGTCGATGCCACTCAAGGCATCGACCCTCACCTGGGTCCGATGGCCCCAGGTGAGCGCCGTTCCGGCGGTGACTGGCTCCAGAGACGGCCCTCTTACTGCCTCGCGGAAATGTCTTCCATCAGACCCAGCAGGCGCAGAAGCTCCTTCGGATCGATCGGGGACGACAGGTAGCCCTGTGCCCCCGCCCGCAGATACGCCGCGCGCTGGGAGTCCGACGGCGAGCGACTGGTCACGATGACGCGCACCGGGTGGTCCCAGCCACCGCTCAAACGCCTACATGCCTCCAGCGCGTCAACGTGCCCGAGAGCCGCGTCGAGCAACAGGACATCCGGTGGACTCGCGCCGCACGCCAGCAGGCCGTCGATCGGATTGGCGAAGCCCTCCACTTCCACCTGAGGGGCGCACTGCTTCAATGCTTCGAGAGCGCTCCGCAGGGTCGAGGCATCGCCATCCACGATCAACAGCTTGTGTACCTCGCTCAACTGCGCGGGCAGCGGCATGCTGTGGCTACGCAGGAACTCGATCAGTTGGTCGCGCTGGACGCGTCGATGTCCCCCAGGAGTGCGATGCGCTGGGAGCAGCCCGCGATCGATCCAGTTGAGCACGGTCGAAGGGCTCACATGAGCCAGCCGTGCAACCTCGTGGGTGGTGAAATAGTGTCGCAACGTCATGTGAGCCTACCCTGCAACCTCCGCGGCTGGCCACTCCTAGACGACCTGGCGGATAGCTGGAAAAACCACACAACCTTGAGATCCCGCCGGGTGTACCAACAAACCTCTCGGAACCGCTCGAGTTCTCGCCCGTGAGCGGTGTGACGAGGCCGACCTTAAAACCACGGGCGGCGAGCAGGTCGGCTTCGCAAATCCTTGGGGAACCAAAACGCGGCGCGCGAGATCGCGCAGCGTGCCCTATTGGAGGGGTCATGTTCACCCCACGGGGTGTCCAAAATGGCCACCAAGCTCGCTGTTGGGGGCAGTAGCCCTGTTGGTTCCGCTAGAGCGCCCCGACGGCAGTGTCGCGCACCGCGGTCGCGCGCCTGGGACGAGTGACCTGGCCGAAATGCAGCTTCTTGAATGCCACCGTTGGCTTCAAGCCCGGCGCCAGCGCGGAGCTCTGCACCTCACTGGACGCGAACATCTGCACGAACGCTGGGGCGTACTCCACGCGATCCACCAGCGTGCGCTCGAGCACCATCGAGGTGTACTGCGTGGCCCCCAGCTCGGGTGTATTCGCATTGATCACCACATCCAGGTCCTGCTGACGACACAGTCGAGCCAGTCCAGGGATCTTGCTGTCGAGCGGGCTCCAGTTGTCGGCGCAGGTACCATTCTCGCTGCAGCCCCACACCCCACTCGGGGTGTTGATGAACAGCGTTTGGTTCCCCGAGGTATGCCCTGGAGTTCTCAGCAGCAGCACGCCGTCTCCCAGCGCGAAATCCCCGTCGGTCAGCAACACCCGCGCGGTGTTCACGTCGCGCTTTCCGTCTGCGACGAACCACGCCTTCTGCATGGGGTGCAGGTCGTCCCAGTCATCCCACTCCCGGGCAGGAGCCAAGAGCACCGCGTTGGGGAACCGGGACACTCGACCGTCACTGGTGCCGAGCAGGTTACGCAGGTCTTGGGTATGGAAGTGATCGAAGGCGACGTAGTCGATGTCCGCGGGCTTGAGCCCAACCTCGGCCAGCTGCGACTCCAGCGTCTCGAACTTCTGCTGCAGCACGTTGAAGGCAACGTACTCCCCCACCTGCTCGATCATGCGCTTGAAGAAGGGGGTCTCCCGGGAGGCGATATCGTCTGTCGGGTTGAACAGCAGGTTCTTCAGCTGACCCCGCTGAAGGAACTGCACCAACAAGCACTGGTGCTTCATGATTACGTACGGAAACGGGAGGAGCGGCGCGGACCAGAAGGCATACTTGGTCGGGTAGGCCAGCGTGGCAACGGGAAGCGTACGCACCGCGACGACCTGTGGCCCGGAGGCGAACTGCTCCCGCAGCGCGAACGCGGCTTTGCGGATTGCCTTCAGCTTCGGTCCGTGTCCGGAGACCTCCCACGCCCGGTCGAAACACTCGATGCGCTCGAGGCCGGTTCCACTCTCACTTAAGTATCCGCTCCGCTGAATCATGCTTCCTCCGCTCCACTGTCTCACAACGCGTCAGCCAGCGTACTCCCGAGCCCGCCATGGATCAGGCGTTGGCGATCGGCGCAGGCAAACCCGCACCGCTGCAGGCTGCGGCGGGGGCCGGCGAGGAATCTAGCGACGCCGCCTGCTGAGCGCCCCGAGGGTACGCCCAACTCGCGGGTGGCGTCAGGTTCCGGTTCGGCGCGAGCTTCCCTGCCCCTATACTGTGCAACGGTTGGACCCCTTACAGCTTTGGAGGCGGATATGAGAAACCTGCGTACGTTGGCGCACTCGGCGCTGGTCAGTTTGAGCTTGCTGGGCGTTACCCAGCTCGCGAGCGCGCAAGCGACGGTAGTGAGCGACCTCTCCCTGGCTCGCACGGTCACCCTGACCGGCGCGGGGACGCTTCACGGCCTCGACGTCGCTGCAGACGGCCGAGTGTTCGTGATCGGCGGCGGCGGCACTGACCTCTACGTGTTGAACACCGACGACTCGTTCGCGCGCATCGCTCAGAACGTCGGCACGTTCAACGGCGTGCTCTCTGACTTGCGCCTCGGGCCAGACGGGTTGCTCTACGCCGTCAGCACGGGGTCGAACCCAGCTCCGGTTCAGCGCTTCGCCCTGGATGGCAGCGCGCAGAGTAATCTCGCCAGCCTCGATGACGGCGCGGACGGCAACGCGGCGGGCCTGGACTTCGACTGCCAGGGTAACCTCTTCGCCTCGGACACCTCCGCGAGCCTCGCCCGGGTGACGCCCGCGGGGGTCGTTTCCCTGGTGAACTCGACCCCGTTCGTGTTCCAGGACGTGGACGAGATCGAGGCGGCGGGGAACAACGTCTTCTTCATCTCCGACGGCTCCGCACGCAGCGCCGACCAGGACACCGTGTGGCGCATGGCTCCAGACGGACAGATCACCCAGTACGCTCAAATCAGCGGCACCCAGCTCTACTCGGGGGCATACGATTTTGCGAAGGGCGTCTACTACGTCGCCTCCTACAACACCGGCCAGATCTATCGCCTGATCGACACCAACGGCAACCAGCGCATCGACGACGCGAGCGAGCAAGAGCTCGTGGCGAGCGGCTTTGCCGCGAACGAGGCCTCCGACCTCGGCATCGGGCCATCCTCATCGGGCAGCGGATACTCGCTCTACGTCAGCGGTACCAACAAGGTGTACGAGATCTCCGGGCTCAGCACACCGAGCGGTGACTGCGGCGACCGCATCGACGATGACGGTGACGGCGTCTGCGAGATCGGTACGGACACCAACGGCGACGGTGACTGCCTGGACGCCGGTGAAGACGATGGCAGCGTCGACTGTGACGACACCGACGACACGCGTTTCCCTGGGGCACCTGAGCTGTGCGACACCAAGGACAACGACTGCGACAACAACACCGACGAGGACTTCACCACCCTGGGCGACGGCTGCTCAGCTGGTGTCGGAGCGTGCATGGCCTCCGGTTTCGTGGTCTGTGACTCAGCCCTCACGGGCGTCACCTGCGACGCGGTGCCTGGCACCGCTGGCACCG
>JAUILJ010000826.1 GCA_030433055.1 Polyangia bacterium | reverse complement strand
GCCCCAGCGCGAGGGCGCGCCTGCCTGTCCCCTCTTTGACCACGCTCGTCATCAAGCTCGTGATCAAGTATGCCTCCGCCGGCTCCATGACTCGCCGCTTCGGCGGTTGCTCGGGGAGGGAGAGCCGCTTTCCGTTGGGATCCAAGATCTCCGTCACGACGTTCCACGGAGCGTACTCTCCGCCGCTGGCGAACGTCGCATAGGCATTGCAGAGTTCCACCGGCGTCACCTCATAGGCTCCGAGAGCCGCTGAGAGGTCCGGCTTGACTTCCGACTGGATCCCGACGGCCTTCGCCCACTCAACCACGTTCGCCGGCCCAGACTGCCGAAACACCTCTCGGGCGGCATCGTTGTCGCTCTTGGCGAGCGCCATACGCAACAGCTCCGTGCGGCCGTCCGGGTGCTGCTTGTCCCCGGGGAGCTTGAGCGGGGTCGCCGGCGTCATACGTCGGGAGTGGAGAGCGTAGCTGTAGACGAACGGCTTGAACGAAGAAGCTGGCTGACGCAGCGCGCGCGTGGCGCGATCGAGGCCACCTGCGATGGCGTCATAGCCACCAACCAAGGCGACCACCTGGCGACTCTCGGGGTCGATGGCGACCAGGGCTGACTGCGGCCCCAACTCCAAGCGTAGTGGTGCCTTGCCACCCGCTTCCGGCTCCGCCTGCATCACGACGCGCATCAGCGCCCCGACCTTGGTGAAGCCGCTCGGGGGCAGGCGCTGGTGGTTGAAACGCGTCTCCCGATCGAGCTGCACTTCACCCAACACGTCGCCTACCTGCACGTCGATGGTGTGCTCCTTCTCGTTCAGAGCCTTCACCACACCCGTGTAAATGCGGTTCGCCTTGGGCTTGCCCTCGAAGGGCTTGCCCCACAGGTTGCGCTTGCTCAGCGTGTAGGGTGGCGCCAGCTTCTGGCGCTTCATGTAGTTGTCTAGGTTGTCACGGACAGATTTCCGCGCGGCAGCTTGAAGGCGAGGGTCGATGCTGGTCTTGACGGTGTAGCCACCGCGACGTGCCCGTGGGCCCGCGACCTGTGAGAGGATGGCTTTGACCTGAGAAACCACCTCGGGAGCCAGCTCGCTCTCGGCGTCGGAGCTCGGGGCGGTGTGAAGCGGCGCAATCAGCGCGGAGTCATAGAGTTCCTGCTTGATGAACCGCTTCTGCAGCATCTGCCCCAAGACGTAGCGCCGCCGCTCGGCGTTCTTCTCGGGGTCGCGACGCGGAGAGTAATGCTCCGGGGACGCGACGAGGCCCGCGAGCGCCACGGCTTCCGTGAGGTTCAGCTCCCTGGTCGGCTTGCCAAAGTAGAAGCGCGCCGCTTCCTCGACGCCGTAGCGCCCGTGCCCCAGGTAGATGTGGTTCAGGTACAGCGAGAAGATCTCGTCCTTGGTCAGGTACTGCTCGAGGCGCCGCGCCAGGATGGTTTCGCGGATCTTGCGCTCGTAGGAGCGAGTCGAATCGAGCAGCAAGTTCTTCACCACCTGCTGGGTGATGGTGCTGCCGCCCTGCACCGTCTTGCCCGCTCGCAAGTTGGCAGCGAGCGCCCGCAGCATACCGACGTAGTTGAGCCCCTCATGCTCGTAGAAGCGCGCGTCTTCAGCCGCGAGGAACGCTAACTTCACGTGGTCAGGAACCTTGTCCAAGCTGATCACGGTGCGCCGCTCCGTGAACAGACTCGCGAGCTCGGTTCCATCCTTTGCGAGGATCTTGGTGACCTGGGGTGGATCGTAGCCTTTACGCAGGTCTCCAACGCTGGGCAGGTCCTTGGAGTAGTACTCGACGGTGCCAACGACCCCGAGCACCCCAAGCAGCGCCCCCACGACGAGCGCGATCACCAGGCGCTTCGTCCACTTGAGCAACCTGCGCTTCAGCGGCGGCCTGGACTGCTTCTGCGCTTCGACGACGTCGCTCAACGTGGTCTGGGGCGCGCGCTTGACGTCGTCGAGGATGCTCTGCTGACGAGGGCGCGGTGCGGACATCTGCACATCGAGCATGGTGGGCGCGTCTCCGCTGACGACTTCCCTAGAAGAAGCGCCGGCATCTGGCACCGAGCGCATCGTGGCTTGGCTCTCGAGCGCCGCGTGGCCCTCGGACGCTGCCTGACTGCTGGCGCTGCGCTCTGGCCTCGGCAGGTCCAGCGCGGTCGGATCGTAGACACCCTCCTCGGGGTCCGATGCGTGCCTGGATCGCTGCTTGGGATCGGAGGGCGGTTCGCTCACGAAAGAGGTCCTACTGCCCAACGAAGCGCATGACCACCACCGCGAGGATGACTCCTGCCACCAGGCACGCAGCCGCCACACCGATCAGCAAGCCCGTGCTGGGCCCTCGGCGGGAACTGGGGAGCGAGAGGGCGTTGTTCACTGGATTCGAAGGCTGCGGGGCGGCCTGAGGTGAAGAACTCTGCGACGGAATGACAGGCATCGAGTGAGGACGCGCCTCAGTCGACATGGGCGAAGACATGAACGCCGAGAGGGCATCGGCGAATTCCTGCGCCGTCTGGTAGCGGTCGGCAGGCTTCTTCGCCATCGCCTTGTTGAGCACCTCACCCAAACCCGCAGGAAAGCGCAACTCAGGCACCCGTTCATCGAGGGGAATGGGCGCCGCGGTCACGTGCTTCTGGATGTACTCCATCGGCGTCTTGGCCATGAAGGGCAGCTTCCCCGTCATCGCCTCGTAGAGGATCACCGCCAGCGAGTAGATGTCGCTGCGCGCGTCGAGCGTCTGACCCTGAGCCTGCTCCGGGCTCATGTACTCGGGTGTGCCGAAGACCATCCCCTCCTGAGTGAGGATGATGGATCCCGGGCGCATCTGGCGCTCGGTGACCTTCGCCAGGCCGAAGTCGAGCACCTTGGGGAACTCTTTGAGGCCGCCCTGATTGCAGATGAAGATGTTCTCAGGCTTGAGGTCGCGATGAACGATGCCCATGTCGTGGGCCTCTTGAAGCGCTCCGCACACCGAAACCAAGATGGGGATCGCGCGGTCGTAAGCCATGGGGCCACCGCGGCGCACCGTCTGGTTGAGGTTCTTGCCCTCGAGGTACTCCATCACGATGTACAGCGAGCCGTCGTCCTCGAGCTCGCCGTACATGAACACCTTGACGGTGTTGGGGTGGGTCAGCTGGCTCATCGCCCGGGCTTCACGACGGAAGCGCGAGGTGAGGTCTTTGCGACCGGCCAATTTGGGATGGAGGATCTTGATCGCCACCATCCGATTCATGTCGGGCTGGGACGCCTTGTAGACGGACCCCATGCCACCAGTTCCGATCTTCTGCAGGATCTTGAACTGCCCGTCGAGGATCTCCCTACCGATAAACGGATCCTTGGCCGACATGCGACCTCATCTGATACCAAAGTTGAACCCGTGGCACGAGCAATCATGCAGAACAGTCCCGGTGAGCCCAATAAAGGCCGCAACAGCCACAATCCGGCGCTGATCGGACGTGCCAACGGGGTGGCAGCGCGAGCCCACGTTCGAGGGAACGACTGCCAGGAAGGCGCCCAATGAGTGAAGACCACGCTCAGTTTCGCTCCAGTCCGCTGCTCGCCGCAGCCGGCTTTCGTCACGCCTTCTTCACGCGCAACGGCGGCGTTTCCACGGGCCCTTACCGGTCGCTGAACTTCTCCTACGCGGCGACGGATTCGCAAGCGAACGTTCGGGAGAACCTGCGGCGCGCCGCGAACGCCCTGGGAGTGGATGCCGCGCGCATCTACTTCCTCTCTCAGGTCCATGGCGACGGAGTGCGCACGCTCGGAGGCGACGAAGACCGCGAGCGCACGCTGTTCGAAGAGGGGGACGCCGTGGTCAGTCGAATCCCCAGCTTGGCGTGCGGTGTGCGCACCGCAGACTGCGTCCCGATCCTGATCGCCGATCGTGAGTCGGGAGCCGCCGGGGCCGTCCACGCGGGCTGGAGGGGCACCGTGGCCGGTGTAGTGGCTCAGGCGGTCGTGGCCATCCGCCGTGTTTCAGGGGGTGAGGGAGCTCTGGTTGCCGCCATCGGCCCCCACATCTCGCGCCGGGCAT
>JAUILJ010000825.1 GCA_030433055.1 Polyangia bacterium | reverse complement strand
GCTCTCGCTCGGCGAGCGGCTGGAGTCACCGTCGAGGTCGATCTCCAGACGTTGCCCAGCGATCAACGTGCGGCCCTCACCAAGCGTCGGGCCAGTCACCAGCACGCTGCCATCCTGCATCACCAGCAAGAACCGCTGCTCGGCCTCGTGCCATTCCAGATCGAAGCGCGTCCCGGTGACCTGAACCTGGAAGGGACCTGCCAGAAACGACCAGCGCGCTCCAGGCAGGTGACTCACGCTGACCACCGCCTTGCCGTCTTGCAGGGCGATGTCAGCGCCATGCTGCCCCATGGCCTTCAGCTGTGCCTGGGAGCCGGGCTCGAGGAGCACCGTCGTGCCCTCGCTGAAGCGCAGCGGTGTCTGACCGCTCGCCTGCAACGGCTCACCCACCTGGCAAGGGCGCGCGGCGCTGACGACTTCGCACGCCAGCTGCTTTTGTGAAGTGCGCAGGAAGAAGAAAACTGCGCCAAGCGTAAGGGCTGCAGCGGCCAACAACAGCAGACGCCCCCGCCGGGGTGCGGTGCCCTGGTGCGCGGACTCAGTTTCCGTAAGGAACTTTTCTCGGGCGAGATCGAGATCTGCGCTGGCTAGATCTGGGCGGCCGGCTCCCACTGTGTCTTGTTGCCGGGCGACGTCCTCGCCGAGGCGGCGGAGTGCCGTCATGTTTGCCTCCCTTCGCTCTTCGCGAGGCGTTCTTGGAGGGCGGGGTCTACCTTCGCCTGCTCTTTGAAGTTGCGCTCTGCTCGCGCCAGGCGGCGCTTGATGGTGGCCAAGGAGACATCACAGGCGGCGGCGACCTCTTTGAGTTCCATGCCTTCGATGAAGCGCAGCGCGAACGCGATGCGCTCGTCGGCATTCATTGCCCCGAGGATACGGTAGACGGCGACGAGCTCCTCGCTCCCGCTCTCGTCGTGGCCGTCCACGGGGATTGCGCTGAGCTCTTCCGGAGCGGTGGGCCTCAGCCAACGCCAGCGCGTGCGTTTGCGGATGGTGCGGCGGGCGAGGTTCACCGCGATGGCGTTGATCCAGCCGGCCAGAGCCTTGGGCTCGCTGAGCTTGTGCAGATCACGCAGCGCGTGGACGAACACCTCCTGGAGCAGATCGGCGAGCTCGGGATCGCTGCCCAGCACGCGCAGCAAGACGCGGCGCACCCGAGGCGCGTGGCGATCGAAGAGCTCGCCGGCTGCCGCACGATCGCCACGTTGAATAGCGCCGACGAGCGCTTCGTCATCCAGTCGTTCAGCCAGCGCACGCACCCGGGCGCCACCCTGGTGGGCTGCGCGCGAGGCGGACTTCAGCTGGACGACGGTCATCGCTTGGTAGTTCCCGCTACGCCGCTCCGCGGCTCAGGCATCGCTGCCTCACCCCCAAAAAAGCCAGCCGAGGCGCCTGGGCTGGCCTCCAGCACGCTACGGGACGGGGCATCACGGCTCAAGGACGCGTGGTGCTGCGCGGCCTTCTTTGCCACTATGGGCAGCCTGGAGTGGCTGCTACCTTTGGGTACACTGGTCCAGCGCGCCCTACGTGGCGCCCGTCACCGCCCCACTCGGCATGGCTCCGTTCGCGTCCTGTGAAATATTACCGGGAGGAAATGGTATGGGCCGAGCTCTACAGCGTCTTCGCCGACGCGAGCAGGTCAGAGAACAGACTGTTCCCGGGCTGCAACCAGGCTGCGGGTGCGTTTTGCGCGGAGGGCGCCTACGCTGCCTTGGAGGAGAAGCCTGATGGGAATGCTCGTTGAAGGAGTCTGGCATGACAAGTGGTACGACACGAAGGAGACGGGGGGTCACTTCGTCCGCCACGACTCGAGCTTCCGCGAGTGGATCGAGCCGGATCAGCGCGCGCGCTTTCCGTTCGAGGCTGGGCGCTACCACCTGTACGTGAGCTATGCCTGCCCTTGGGCCCATCGCACGCTGATCGTGCGCAAGCTCAAGCAGATCGAGTCGGCGATCGACGTATCCGTGGTGCACTGGTTGATGCTCGAAGAGGGCTGGGTGTTCAACGCCGAGTACCCGGATGCGGTGAACCAAGCACAGCGCCTCTACGAGGTCTACAAGCTCGCGAAGAGTGACTACACAGGGCGCGTCACCGTGCCGGTCCTGTGGGACAAGCGCGACAAGTGCATCGTGAACAACGAGAGCGCCGACATCATCCGCATGTTCAACGATCGCTTCGGCGGCAATGATCTGGATCTCTATCCGAAGGATTTGCGTGCGGAAATAGATGGAGTCAACGAGTGGGTGTACGACGACGTGAACAACGGCGTCTACAAGTCAGGCTTCGCCACCACTCAAGCGGCGTACGAGCAGTCGGTGGAGCGCCTGTTCGTGGCGCTCGATCGCCTGGAGGCGATGCTCGAGGGCAAGGAATACCTGGTCGGCGATCGCCTGACCGAGGCGGATATTCGCCTGTTCACGACGCTCCTGCGCTTCGACCCCGTGTACGTGGGCCATTTCAAGTGCAACCGTCGGCGCATCGTCGACTACCCGAATCTGTGGGCACACACGAAGCGCCTCTACGGGTTGCCCGGCGTGGCTGACACGGTGCACCTCGACCACATCAAGGGGCACTACTACCAGAGCCACCGCACCATCAACCCAACCGGGATCGTCCCCGTCGGGCCCGACATCGACTTCGGCGCCTAGCTCACGCCGAGCGCGCCCGTCGTTCCGCGCCGCCGCAGCGCTTGGTGTATGCTGCCCGGCCGTGAGCCTGAGTGACGCAGAGCCAGATCCCGTCGGGACGATCATGGCCGTGACCCCGCCGGTCTTCGCGCTGCTCGGGCTGCTGATCCCGATCATTCAAGTGCCTGGCCAGCTCGTGACCTGGCTCATGGTCACGCTGCTCATCGTCTACGACGGGCGGCGCTGGCCCGGGATGGCGTGGCCGTTCTGGGTGGCCGCCAGCGTGTGCGCTTGGCCGCTCGCGTTGCTGGGCTACGCCTTCGATCGCCGCGCCAAGGGCGGCCCCGGCAACCTCAGCCTGGTGGTCTTCGGCCTGCTGGTGTGGGGCGCCACCTGGTTCGTCTGAGCGCTAGTCAGGTATTGCCGCGCGGTAAAAGCGCTCGAGGTCGTCTCGCAGGCGCTCCATGGATGGTGGGTGCACGTACATCATGTGCCCCGCCGGGTAGGTCGCCTCGAAGACATTGGTCTTGATGCGTTCTTCCCGCCCCAGGTGGGAGGCCGTGTACTCCGTGGCGAAGAAGGGCGTTGCCAGATCGTAGAGCCCATTGGCGAAGAACACCTTGAGGTGCGGGTTCATCAACATGCTGCGCCGCAGGTGCTCCGCGGTGTTCGGATAACCCATGCGCTTGTCGTCACCCCAGCTCCAGCTCTCGTTGACCTTCAGGCTGATGGCCTCATAGCGCCGCGTCTCCGGATACTCGAGCTCCTGCTGCAGGTACTGATTCACCGTTCCCGTGTACGGCCCCAGGGGCTGGATGTAGCTCGGATCTTCCATGGGGAGCTCACCCACGTGATCCAGATCCGCGCCCAGATAGCGCGCGTCCAGGCGCCCAATGACCTGACCGCGTTCTCGCAGTAGCTCCTTGGTGAAGCGCCCGATCTCGATCCGCAGATCCGCCCGTTCGATCCACACGGCACTGAGGCCGGTGAAGTAGGAGAGCTTGAGCGCGACGCGAGTGCGCTCCTCCGCTGACAGCGTGTTGCCCTGAAACAGAGCGCGTGCGTAGTCGCCGATCGCATATTCGCGTGCTTCCTTGAGGAAACCTTGCAGGTCGCCGTTCGGGGGCTCGACCACGCCGTGATAGGCCGCCACCGCGGCATAGCTCGGCAAGTACAGGACGTGAGGCAGGTCGTTGCCCGTCTCGAACACCAGCGTACCGAGGTGCATCGCGTTGGATACCATCACGGCGCCGTTCACCACCACGCCGGCTTGAAGCAGCTCGTCCGCGATCGCCGCGGCGCGCGTGGTCCCGTAGCTCTCTCCAGCCAGGAACTTCGGTGAGCTCCAGCGCCCGTGCTTGGTGAGCCAGGCCTGGATGAACTCCGCCAGGGACGTC
>JAUILJ010000824.1 GCA_030433055.1 Polyangia bacterium | reverse complement strand
GCCCGTAGCTGTTCCCACTGCCGGCGCTCCCTGCTTCGTCGAACCAGGTGAGTCGCCGCGCCTCCACCCCCTGAGAAGTGAACGGCACCAGCGCCGACCCGTGAGCCCGGAGCTGGAGCTTGTTCGCCAGGCGATAGGAGAACAGCGCGCCCGCTTCGACGCCCGTGGACTGAGCCACGTCCGCCAGGTTACCGATGCTGATCTCGTCGCTCTCACCGCGGGTGACCGACGCCATGCCCATGCGTACCTTCGGGGCTCGAGTGCGGTGGCTCCCCCCCAAGCGACCGTAGCCCGAGCCGTAGCCGTACCCGGTGCCCGTCGTGGTGGTCTCGATGTTGTCACCCCAGATCTGGTCCGGAGTCTGATCCGCGAGCTGGGGCACCGTCGACAGCTTCTCGGGTGGCTCCGCCAACGGACGCCTCGAGTAGCGCGGTGCCGAGAGCGGGAAGAGGAAGGAGTCGGGACGGCCATTGACCAGCTCCACCTGGACGTTCTTCCAGCGCTCATCGGTGTCGTTGTGGATCAACGCCCAGCCCTGAATACGCGCGTTGCGTGATCCAGGCTCGAGCAACAAGCGATACGTCGAACGCCACACGGGTGTTTCCGCAATGTAGCCCAGACGCACGGGTACCGCCTCGGTAGCGAGCACTCGCAAGCCGCGCTGGATCTGCGCTGCGCGACCGGACAACGCACCCGCCGCCGAGCCCAAACGGTTCGCGAGGATCGGGTCGGTCGGGCGAACCGACGCAACCTGGGAGGCACGAAACCGTCGCAGCGTACCGTCTTCGCTGAGCAGCGTGAGGTAGTGATCGTTCTCCGTATCCGGGAGGTAGCGTGGCTTCTTCTTCGCCTTGCTCTCGCCCTCTGGCTTCGCCTCTTCCTCCATCACCTCGAGGGGGACGGGAGGCGCCTTGGTCACTTCTACCAGCTTGCCGCGCACGGTCTTGTCCGCGCTCACAATCTCCAGCTCGACCCCCTTCAGGCTGTTCAGGACGTCTTCGTAGGTGACCGGATTGTCCGAATCCAGCGGCAGCGCGGCGAGAGAACGGGCGAGCCCTCGGCTCATCACGCTGTCGAACTCCACCGCGGAGACCTGCGCCTTCCCTCCGTCAGTCATCACGATCAGCGTCTTCAGCGCGTCATCGACGTGGGAGGCGGGCACCGGCAACGTGTCCGTGCCTCCGTCCAGGGTACCGGCGCGTTCGAAGTATCCGACCCCGGTCTCGTACAAGCGAACCGTCGTCAGCGGCAGCACCGGCTGCGCCGCGCTCTTCTGCTCCGCGGCACAACCCATCGAACTCAACACTACTCCAACCGCCACCAGTGAAATCCAACGCATCGACTACTCCCAAAGCTCGGTGCCGCGCCATGCAGCACTCCAACGCGCACGCTCGCGCTCCGGCTCCTCATCCCCAACTGCACGCGCCCAGGGCGCTCGTCGCTGGGGCCGCGATTGCGGCCGCTTGTTTCCGGAGCGCATGGGACACGAGACTCGCTCGAGAGTTCCACGGTTGCCGGCCAAAAGGAACGCCAGCGGATCTTGTGATCCGAGCGGAACTTTCCAGGCGCAGGGCGTTCCGCCGCCCGGTCAGCGCGCGGACTTTTCGGCCCATTTCGGCTGAAGGAAGCCGCGACGGCTCCGCACCGTAGAACGACTACTTCAGGTCCGAGGCGCAGCGGAAGCCGATCATCGGGCTGCGCTCGCTGGGTGGCTTTGCCTTCCGCACTGACGCGCGCAGCTCCGCCGCCGGGCTCAGGAAGTGGCCACCACGCACCTCGCGTTTCCGCGTGGCTTCTTCCTCACCCCCCTGTCCGTCCTCGCTACCGCCGTAGGGGGCGTACCAATCGCCCACCCACTCGGCGACATTGCCGACCATGTTCAGCGCGCCGCTGGGTGATGCGTGATCCTTGAACGCGTCGACCGGCGCCGTCGAGACGAACCCGTCGTTCGCTGGAAAGGCCATGGGCAAGCGCAGGCCCTGGGTGCGAGACCAGGCGAAGCACTCCGCTCCGCAGGCGTTCGCGCGCCCTTCGCCCAGATCGTCACCCCACGGATACGCCCGACCGTCGGCACCCCGCGCCGCTAGCTCCCACTCTGCCCCCGATGGCAGTCGCTTGCCCTGGGCGGCGCAGAACGCAGAGGCCTGCTTCCAGTCCACACACGAGATGGGATGCGTGAGGTTCTGCGAGCGCTCGGTGTTGCACAGCTGCCCGAGCAGGATGCGCTCGCGCTTCGAAGCACCCTCGAGCTCTGGCTCCGCAAACACTCTGGAGCACTCACCACGATCCGAACAGGCCTTGTACTGCTCGACGCTGACCTCGGTTCGGTCGATGCAAAACCTCGGTACGCTGACCTGGCTCTGGGGCCGCTCGGACTCGCTGGCATCCTCACCGCCCCAGCCCAGGAACAGCTTGCTGGAAGCCACCTCCAGCATCCCATCGGAGCAGCTCGGCTCCGCAGCTGCCGCGACGGCTGGCGGAGGTGGTGCAGCGACTGCAAGCTCGGGCAGCGGGTCGGGATCGCCTCGCTTGAGCCGACTCACCAGTCCGACACCGATGAGCAGCACCGCGGCAGCCGCAAGGAAACGCGGCAGGCGCCGCCGAGCCGCAGTCGGGGCCCGGAGAGTGCCCGGGGCAGCCGTGCCTCGCATGGTCTGGCTCGGCTCCGACTCCGCCTTCTGTACCTGGGCAGGCGCGAGCGCCTGGCTGTCGTCGGGCAGTGAGTCACGCTCGAAGGCGATCTTCGTGGACGACGGCGCGCCTCGAACCTCCGGGGCCGGCGTGCCTTCAACCGCTCGCAACAGCTGTTCTCTCTCCGCCAGGGCATCGCCACCCCAGCGGCTAGCCCAGGCGCCCACTTGATCTGGTGTGGCCGCCAGCGCCGGGCGCTTGGTCACGAACGCCTGAAGCGCGTCCGCCATCTGCTTTGCCGTGCGGTATCGACTGCCGGGCTCCCGCTCGAGCCCCTTGAGCACGACCGCGTCGAGCGCCGGAGGTAGAATCGGGCGGAGTGAGCTGGGAGCCGGCACCTCCGCCTGCAGCTTCTGGTAGCTGATGTCCGTCGGCGACTCGGCGTCGAACAGGCGCTTCCCCGCCAGTAGCTCCCACAACATGACGGCCGCGCTGTAGACGTCCGCCTGCTGATCGACGGGCTTGCACAAGAGCTGCTCTGGAGCCATGTAGCGCAGCTTGCCCTTGATCTCGCCCTGCTGAGTGGTGTGCAAGCGCCGGCTCGCCTTCGCGACGCCGAAGTCCACCACCTGCGGCACACCGCTCGGCCCGAGCAACACGTTCTGAGGCGATACGTCGCGATGCACGATGTTGAGAGGCTCTCCGAGGGAGCCCGTCGCGATGTGCGCCGCGTGCAGCCCTCGCAGCACGCCGATCAAGATGTGAATGGCGATGGCTGGCGGGACGCCTTCACCGGAGCGAATCGCGGCGGCCGCGAGGGTCGAGACCGGCAGCGCGTGGGCGTACTCCTGGACCATGAAGAGCTCGCCCTCGCCCTCGACGACATCGAGCACTCGCACGACGTTGGGGTGCTCGACGCGGGAGGCCAGGTGCGCCTCGTCGAGCATCATGCGCACGAACTGTTCTTGCGCGGCGATGTGGGGGTGAAGGCGCTTGATGGCCACGGTGCGGCTGAACCCGGCGCCCCCGAGCTGACGCGCCAGGTGGATCGTGGCCATCCCACCGCGGCCGATGCTCTCGTAGATCGCGTAGCGCTCGATGACTGCTAGCGGCTCCAACGTCTGTGTTCTCCTGGCGCGTTCAGCAGAGAGTGTCGCCTGCTCGATAATCGCAGGACCCAATCGCCACAAACGCAAGACGGCGCACTTCGCACCTGGATCAAGCATAGCGGCAGGAGCACTGTTGACTAGGCAACGGCCGAAGTTTGCTAGGTGCATGTGGGACGCGAACTCAGATCCGCGACGTTGTTTCCGTCACTGGCACCGCGGGTGGGCGCTCACATGCGGGCGTCCATAATGGCCATCGTTTCTATGCGGTAACCGGAACTCAGCACCTTGGG
>JAUILJ010000823.1 GCA_030433055.1 Polyangia bacterium | reverse complement strand
TCGCAAGCGAGTTCAAGAAGCCGTAGCCGGCGTAGACCAAACCGGCGACGAACAGCGCCCCGAGAATTGGCTGGCGCTGGGTCCCGATCCCCGCCGCGCTGTAGTTCGCGCTCTGACTCGTGCCGCCTGCGTCAGCGAACACCGGTTGATACGCGATCACCAGATCGTGGGCGGCGACCAGCTGCTGCTGGGCGTTGACCCAGCACTCGTCGAGGGCGGTATCGAACGCTGCCAGTCCCGACTCGGAGGCGGGCTGGGTCGTGAGGTTGATGGTGTAGCCGTCGCTGGCAGCGTCGATGGCCGCGAGCCAGCTGCCTTGCAGCTGACGGGTCGCGCCCAAGTAGCTGTACTGCTTGCCGTTCAGCGTGTCTGCAGCGGCTCCGCCTTGGCCGCTGATCGTACCGCCGGCTCCAGCGTCGCCAGCGCTGCCTCCATTGCCTCCGCTACCCCCGGCGCCGCCCGTTTCCCCCTCCGTTCCATCGGAGCTCTTGATGATGCAGCCACTCGCCAACGTCGCACAAACTAGCCAAATCAGCCGTCGGTTCATTACTTTCCCTCCGCGCCCGTCGTTCACGCCGTGGCGGCCCGACCAGGCTCACGCATCGATCCAGACGCATCTCCACTCTACGTGCGACGCGTCCAGATCGCCCCAGCAAAGTATCCGCGCGGCTTCGAACGAGCACAAGTGCTTAGGCTCCGTCGTGGGACTGAAGCAGCACGCAGAGGCGCACGCGCGCGCCACGCTCGAAACGGCTATTGCCATCTAGCTCCAGTGAGCCCCCCAGGGCCCGGGCGCGCTCTCGCATGCTCTCGAGGCCTAGCCCACCCATTGATTCTTCATGGAAACCACGGCCGTCGTCCTCCACGCTGAGCAACACCTCGCGCCTGGTCCGATGGACGCTGACGCACAGCTGCTTCGCTCCCGAGTGCCGCAGGGCGTTGTTCACTGCCTCCTGGGTGATTCGGTACAGGTGGAGTTCGGCTTGGGGGGGGAGACGATCCTCGAGCCCGCCGAGTTCCAGCGTGACGTTGACATCGTGGCTCGCACGCAGGCTCTCGACCAGCGCCTCGAGGGCGCTTTCGAGCCCCAGGCGCCTGAGCTGCCCAGGATGCAATCGATGGGCGATTTCCCGCAGCTCCTCCGCGGCCCCCTGGGAGACATTCGCCAGCTCCTCTAGCTTCGCCTCTGGCGCCGGCGCGTCGCTGCGCGCCAGCTTCTTCAGGCGACCCACCAGAAATGAGAGCGTCTGACCGAAGCCATCGTGGAGCTCCCGGGCGACGCGCTCGCGCTCGGTGTCTTGCGCTGCCAGCAGCTGCACGCCGAAGCGCCTCTGCGCGGCGTGGGCTTCCCGTTCGGCGGCCAGCAGTGCTTGCTGCGCTGAGCTGTGCCGCTGTCGCAGCAGTCGGATGCGATCAGCGAGCGCGAAGGAGAAGAGCAGCGCCTCGAGCGCGGTGCCTACCTTCACTGCGTGTTCGGTGACGAAGCTCTTGGGGATCCACTGCAGGTCGGCGATGCCCAGAAGTATTCCTCCCGGAAGCAGCAGCAGATACCACAACGCCAGGAAGCGCGCGGGGCGATAGCCGCCACGCCAGGCCAAGAACACCGGAACCGGCCCCGCGAGGAACGTCACCAGGCCGGTGACGGCGAGCACTCGAACTCCGAGATCGTAGTCGAGCCAGATCAGGAGCATGTGGCCCAGGTAGAGCAGCGCCACCCCGCGATACAGCCGGTCTGCCCACGGGACCGTGTGGGGGATGTTCGCTGCGCGGCGCATGAACTCGGTGGTGGAGGCAAAGCTCAGGCAGAGGAACGTGCCCGGAGCGACCTGCGCCCAGCCCGGGCTTGCCGGCCACAGATAGAGCGCGGTGTGGCCTTCGTACGAGGCCATGAACAGCACCCAGGTGGCGATGTAGCCGACGTAGAACAGATAGGTCCGCTCGCGCACGACGCTGAAGATGAACAGATTGTACAGCCCCAGCGCGAGCAACAGACCGTAGTAGGCACCGAAGCCCAGCTGGGCGCGCTGGGAGTGGGCGCGAAAACCGTTCGCCGTCCACAGGCGCATGGGCACTTGCACCGAACCCTGGGACACCACGCGCAGGTACACCCAGGTGGGGCCGACGCGCGTTTCCGGGAGGCGAAAGACGAAGCTCGGATAGGCGACGTCGCGGCTCACCGCTGGGCGTGAGTCACCCGTCGCGACAGAGCGCCAGTCGCTGCCCTGCTGGACGAAGAGCGTCACATCGTCGAGCTCTGCGAAGCCAATCTGCAGCAGGTGCGCCTCCCCGTTGGGGCTCTTGGCAACCCGGGCTCGGTACCAGTGGGCGGCGGCGGTGTGCCCATAGCTGGGCCGGGCCTGATTTCCCCGAGTGAAGTCGGCGTCGTGTTCAGGCGCAGCGGCTTCTTGGATGCTCCAGCTCCTCTGCTCGTCGATCGCGTGCTCGACCCGAAGCCCCAGCTCCATCCCATCGTCC
The DNA here is from genome assembly GCA_030433055.1 of Polyangia bacterium. Taxonomy (GTDB): domain Bacteria; phylum Myxococcota_A; class Polyangia; order Polyangiales; family Polyangiaceae; genus JAHBVY01. The sequence goes on along the minus strand of JAUILJ010000823.1, from coordinate 1,559 downwards.
TGCGTGGGGTCGATGGGTGGCTGCGCCGCGCTCGCGCAGGGCGTCCACGTGACCGCGCCCAGGGCCATGCACACGAGCGCAGCGAGGAAACACCTCCACGCGGCACGCCAACCCTGCCGTTGCTTGCGGCGTGCGTCTGCCCTGCCCACTGCGCCCCGAGACATTCTCGCATAGAATCTCCTCCTGGTGACCGACTCGCATCCAGCTCGTGTGGTGATCGCCGACGATCACCCGATCTTTCGCCGCGGCCTGCGGGAAGTGCTCGCGGAGGACACGGGCTTCGAGGTCGTGGCCGAGGCGCAAGACGGCCCAGAAGCCTTGGCGCGCTTGCGAGAACTGCGCCCGGAGCTGGCGGTGCTCGACATCGCGATGCCGGGCTGCGACGGGTTGGAGGTGCTCACCGAGAGTCAAGGATGGCCAGAGGCGCCACGGATCGTACTGCTCAGCGTGTTCGACAAGTACGTGGAGCGGGCCTTCGAGCTCGGCGCCACGGGGTACGTGCTCAAGGAGGACGCCGAGCTCGAGCTCGTGCAGTGCTTGAAGGCCGTGGTTCGCGGCGAACGCTACGTGAGCTCGACACTCATGCACAGCGGCGGACCCCAAGGCGAGAGCGGCGCGTCTCACCCCCTGGACCAGCTGACGGAGACCGAACGCCGGGTGCTCAAGTTGCTGGCGGAGTTCAAGACCAGCAAGGAGATCGCTCAGCTGCTCTCTGTAAGTTACCGCACGGTACAGAACCACCGAGCCGCTGCCGTGCGCAAGCTGGGGCTGAGCGGGGCCCAGGCTTTGCTGCGCTACGCCGCGGCTCATCGCGGCCAGTTGTGAGTCCTGAGGCGCGAGACTGGGTCCTGAACGTCGGCAAGCTTCTTGCTCTGTCGTGGGCATGAGCCAGCGCCAACAATCAGCGCACGATTCTGCGCAAATTCCGCGTTCTCGTCGCTTGAGCGCCATGGACTCCGCGTTTCTTGCGATGGAGGATCCGAGCAATCTGACCCACGTGGGTGCGACGGCAGTGTTCGAGGGGGGAGCTCTGCTCGACGCGCACGGTCGGATTGATCAGCGCAGGTACCTCGATCTGATGGGCACCGCCCTGGAAGAGTTGCCCACGTGGCGCTTCAAGCTCGCGCGCGTGCCCATCGTGGGCCACCGGGTGCTGGTACCGGACGCAGGCTTCGCGATGGAGCGTCACGTGCGCTTCGTGCACCTGGAAGGCGCGGGGCTCGAGGCGGTGGACACGCTGACGGCGGAGTTCTACTCCCGGATGCTGCTGCGCGATCGCCCGCTCTGGGAGCAGCTCGTGATCGACGGACTGCGGGACCAGCAGTTCGCCATCGTGAGCAAGATCCATCACTCCATGGTGGACGGCGTGGCGGGAGTCGGGGCGCTCGCGGTGATGCTCGGCGCACAGCCCGTACGCGATGTCCCCGTGAAGAAGCTGGCGACCCGCATGAAAGCACCGAGTCGCTTCGAGCTGCTGCGTCTCTGGCGCTCGCGCCGGCCGCTGCTCTTCGCCGCCGCCCTCGCGGTCTTCGTCGCGCTGATGCTCGTCGGCTTCTACA
>JAUILJ010000822.1 GCA_030433055.1 Polyangia bacterium | reverse complement strand
TGTCCTTCGGTGAGGTTCCGCTCGGCGCGAGCAAGTCTCTGGCGGTCGGTGTCGCCAACACCGGCACAGCTCAGCTGTACCTGTGCCTCGACGGCGCTACGCTGGCCGAGTGCATGGACCTCAGCCGGATCCAGCCCGACACCGCGCCCTTTCGTGCCCAGTTCGACAACCCCGAGGAGGACGGTTCCTGGGCGGTGGGCAGCAACGATGAGCGCGAGTTCATCGTGACCTTCATGCCCAGCGACGAGGCGCCCGTGCAGGCCTCGCTGATCTTGGTGCACAACGCCCAATCTAAGACCACGACCATCAACCTCAGCGGCGTGGGTGTGTCCCCCAAGGTCGAATTCTCGACGGACACCCTCGACTTCGGTCAGGTCACTGTCGACCAACGCAAGAACCTGGTCGTCACCCTGACCAACGGCACCCAGTTCCCCCAGCCCATCACGATCGCGCCCATGATGCAGAGCTCTTGGACCTTCGGGGTGGTTGATGATCTCGGCCAGGATGTGGCCGTCGACGGCACCTTCACCACTGAGCTGGGCGGAAACGCCACGCTGGCGATCCCCGTCTTCTACCGGCCGCCCGAAGAGGGGGCGCACATGAACACCATGATGGTGCAGTTCTGCCCGACCTGCACCCAGCCCATTTCGCTGCGCGGAGAGGGCATCAAGCCGCTCTTCGAGCTGGTGCCCGAGGTCCTGGACTTCGGCATCGTCGACGAGGGCGTCACGGTGCAAGACACCTTCCGCGTGCGCAACATCGGCAATGTGCCGCTGACCGTCTTTAACGTCGCTTTGGACCGCGGCACCACCCCCGAGGAAGCCATGCTCGAAACCTACCTCCCCATGTTCCTGATGTTCGCGGTCGCGATGCTGCTGTGTTGCGTCTTCTTTTTCGGAGGTGCGCTGCTGGGGGAAAAGAAGCCGAGCCCGGGCAAGCTGCAGCCGTTCGAGTGCGGAAACGACAGCGATGGCGCGCACATGAAGATGAGCGTGAAGTTCTACCTCACTGCCATCTTGTTCGTGGTTTTCGATATCGAGGTGGTGTTCATGTACCCTTGGGCGACGCTGTTCAAGGGACTGGGCTGGGTCGGTTTCGCCACCATGCTCACCTTCATCAGCGCGCTGCTGGTCGCGCTGGTTTACGTGTGGAAGAAGGGCGCGCTGGAGTGGGAGAACTGAGCCCGAGTCGTGGCTTCCACCGTTCGCTGTCGTTCGCTCTGAGCCCTCAGCTGGCGCGAACCTTAGGAGATCTTTATGGGTGAGCTAAAAGGCACCGAGACGCGCATCATCGAGCCGAGTGAGCAAGGCTTCGCGACCACGCGTCTCCAGGACATGCTGCACTGGGCGCAGAAGTACTCGCTGTTCATGTACCCCTTCGTCACCGCTTGTTGTGGCATGGAGTTCATGGCCGTCACCAGCCCGCGGTACGACATCTCCCGCTTTGGCGCCGAGGCTCCGCGCTTTTCCCCGCGGCAAGCTGATTTGCTCTGGGTCGTCGGCACCATCACCCAGCGCCAGGCGCCCATTTTACGGCGCATTTGGGAGCAAATGGCGGAGCCCAAGTGGGTCTTGGCGTTCGGTACCTGCGCCAGCTGCGGTGGCTTCTACGACAACTACACGACCGTCCCTGGCATCGACAAGATCGTGCCCTGTGACGTCTATGTGCCCGGCTGTCCCCCCCGCCCGGAGGCGGTCCTCGATGGACTCCTACTGCTCCAGGACAAGATCGCACGAGGTGATCGCGCTCCCGCCATCGTCAAGCCACGGACCGACCCAGCGAGCAGCCAGGACCATGGCTTGGTGCAGTTGCGGAAGAACCGCGAGAGCATCGTCTGAGCGAACGGCGGACGTTTCCCTGAGGCAAGATTCTAGCTATTCGCGCCCCCCGCGGCGCGAGCCCGAGGCAAAATGAGCCAGCGAGTCGTTGAGCAGGTCAAAAAGCAGTTTCCCGGAGCCGTATTGGAGAGTCACTCTCAATACGGCGATGACACCATCGTCGTCGAGCCGAGCCAGTGGGCGGAGATCGCCAGGTTCCTCAAGGAAAGTCCGAAAATCAGCATGGAAATGCTGACCGACCTGACCGCCGTCGACTACCCCGAGCGGGAGCCCCGCTTCGAGGTCGTGGCGCACTTCTGCTCGCTGTCCAAGGGGCACCGGCTGCGCATGAAGGCGCGGGTTGGCGACGCAGACGGCAAGAAGGTGGAGCTGCCCAGCCTCGAGCCCCTCTGGGCCAGCGCGAACTGGATGGAGCGCGAGTGCTACGACCTGTTCGGCGTGGTGTTCATGGGGCACCCCGACCTGCGCCGCATCCTGATGTACCCCGAGTTCGAAGGGCACCCTCTGCGCAGGGACTACCCCGCGCAGCGTAGCCAGCCGCTGATCGAGTATCGAGACGTGCCAAACATCGAAAAATTGCCGCCTTTCGGCAGCGACGAAGGCATGAGCTTTGGGCGTCAAACCCATCAGTTCATGAACGACGAGGAGTGAGCTGATGGAACCGCTCGACATCGATCTGGACGAGGCGGAGCTCGACATCCCGGCGGAGCCCGCGCTGCTCAACGTCGGGCCGGCGCACCCCGCCATGCACGGCACCGTGAAGATCGTCATGGAACTCTCCGGCGAGACGATCCTGCGCGCCGACGTACAGGTGGGTTACCTGCACCGCGGGTTCGAAAAGATGTGCGAGCGCGGCACCTGGAGCCAGGTGTTCCCGTACGTCGACCGCTGCAACTACGTCTCTCCGATGCTGAACAACGTCGGCTTCGCGCTGGCGTGCGAGAAGATGCTGGGCATCGAGGTGCCCAAGCGCTGCCAGCACTATCGCGTGATCTTGGGCGAGCTGGCGCGAATGAGTGATCACCTGACGTGCACCGGCGCCATGGCGATGGAGCTCGGTGCGTTCACGCCGTTCCTCTGGATGATCAAGGGTCGCGAGATGATCTGGGACCTGATGGAGGAAGAGACCGGCGCTCGGCTCACCCACTCCTTCGGTCGCGTCGGCGGCATGGCCAAGCCCCCGACGGCCCATTTCAAGGAGCACGCCGCGGCGGTCAAAGACCAGGTGCTGAAGATCCTGGACGAGGCTCAGCGGCTCTTGCTCGGCAACCGTATCTTCCTCGATCGCCTGGACAAGGTGGGCGTCGTGAGCGCTGAGGACGCGATTAGCCTCGGTTGGACTGGTCCCTGCCTGCGCGCTTCAGGCGTGCCCTACGACGTGCGCAAGGCCGCGCCGTACATGACCTACGGCGAGTACGATTTCGAGGTTCCCGTCGGCACCGCAGGCGACTGCTTCGATCGTTTCATCATCCGCTTTCAAGAGCTCAAGCAGAGCGCTCGCATCATCGATCAGGCGCTCGCCATGATGGAAGACGAGGGCCCCATCAACGTGGTGGACCCGCGGGTCATCCTGCCTCCGAAGGAAGAGGTGTACTCGACCATCGAAGGCACCATCCAGCACTTCAAGATCGTGATGGAGGGGCTGAAGATCCCCGCAGGGGAGGTCTACAGCTACACCGAGGGCGGCAACGGCGAGCTGGGGTTCTACCTGGTAAGTGACGGCAGCGGCACTCCCTACCGCGTGCGCATCCGTCCACCGTGCTTCCTGGTCACCGCTGGCCTCGAGAAGGTCATCACTGGCGAGATGATGAGCGACGTCGTGCCGTGCTTTGGCTCGCTCAACATGATTGGAGGCGAGTGCGACCGCTGATCGTCGCTCGCTAACCCGTTCTCTGAACCCTTAGGCGAATGCCCAAGCGGAGTTTCGATGCCCACCTTCAAGCTTGACGACCGAGAGATCCCCTTCGAACCCGGGGACACCATCATCCAGGCCGCGCACCGCGCCGGTATCGACATCCCGCATTACTGCTGGCATCCAGGTCTCAGCGTCGCGGCGAACTGCCGGATGTGCCTGGTGGAGATCGGGCCGCCACCCGGTCGCCCGGCGATGATGCTCGACATCTTGCGCCAGGACCCCAAGACCGGGGAGTACATCCCGGCGAAGAAGCCCAAGCTGCAGCCGGCCTGTCAGATGCGCGCG
>JAUILJ010000821.1 GCA_030433055.1 Polyangia bacterium | reverse complement strand
CGCGACGGTCGTGGGCCTGCCGTTGGCGGCCGGACTATTCACCGTGGGATGGGGCTTCCAGTTCGTGGGCCACTACTTCGAGGGCAAGCCGCCGAGCTTCGTCTCCGACAAGCGGAGCCTGGTGATCGGTCTCTTGTGGTGGGCCAAGAAGGTCGGCGTCGACCTGATCGAGGAGACCCGCCCCGAGAACGACACCCACGTCGAGCACCAGCAAGCCGCTGCTGCTGCCGAATGAACCGAGGTCTTGCCGCGCCGCCAGTTCTCTTCCTCTGGCGGCGCGTCGTGTTGACCGGCCTCAGACCAGCATCGGGTCGACCTTGCCTGCGTCGATGCCCAGCTCGCTGACGGCCTTCGCGACGTTCTCCGCGGGGATACGTCCCTCGAGGCGAAGCGCATCGAGCGCGGCCAACGCGATGTTCTCTGCGTCGATCTCGAAGTGGCGGCGCAGGCCTTCCCGCGTGTCGCTCATGCCGAAGCCATCGGTGCCGAGCACTACGTAGCGCCCAGGCACCCAGCGAGCGATCTGATCCGGCACCAGCTTCATGTAGTCAGTCGCTGCGACGAACGGCCCGTCAACGTCCTTGAGCAGTTGGGAGACGAACGGAACTTTCGCCTCGTCCAGAGGATGCAGACGATTGTGGCGTTCACAGGCGAGCGCGTCGTCACGCATGCGCTGATAGCTGGTCACACCCCAGATGTCCGCGGAGACGCCGAAACGCTCTTCGAGGATGTCCGCGGCCCGAAGCACTTGCAGCATGATCGATCCACTACCCCATAGCTGCACATGGAGCGGGCGCCGCTCCTTTGCCGCGCGGTAGCGATACATGCCGCGAACGATGCCCTGCTTTACGTCATCACCCTCCGGCAAGGGGGGCTGAGCGTAGGTCTCGTTCTGGAGCGTGATGTAATAGAAGCAGTCTTCTTCGTCGGTGTACATCGCCCGCATGCCGTCTTCGATCACGGTGGCGAGCTCGTAGGCGAAGGCGACGTCGTAGGTACGCAGGTTCGGGATCACGGCCGCCAGCACGTGGCTGTGACCGTCCTCGTGCTGCAGGCCCTCACCGTTGAGCGTGGTGCGCCCCGCCGTGGCGCCTAGCAAGAAGCCGCGGCCCTTGCCATCGCCAAAGGCCCACATCTGATCCCCGGTCCGCTGGAAGCCGAACATCGAGTAGTAGATGTAGAATGGGATCATCGGCTGACCCCAGTTCGAGTAGGCAGTGCCCGCGGCGGTGAACGACGCCATCGAGCCGGCCTCGGTGATGCCCTCCTCCAGCACCTGCCCGTCCTTGCTCTCGCGGTAGTAGAGCAGCTTGCCCTTGTCGACGGGCTCGTACACCTGACCGGCAGAGGAATAGATGCCGACCTGGCTGAACAGCACGTCGAGGCCAAACGTGCGAGCCTCGTCGGGGATGATCGGCACCACCCGACGCCCGACCTGCTTGTCGCGGATCAGGTTTGCCAGCAAGCGCGCGAAGACCATGGTCGTGCTGGCCTCGCCCTTGGCCATCCCAGCGTCAAATTCCGCATAGAAATCTGGCGACGGCAGGGTGAGCGGCACCTGAATGCGATCGTTGCGCTTGGGGATGGTGCCCCCCAGGGCGCGCCGGCGCTCCAACATGTACTGAACCTCAGGGCTGTTCATGCCCGGATGCACGAACGGCGCCTCGGCGAGCTTGTCATCGGGCACTGGCAGGTGAAGCAGGTCACGGAAGGTCTTGAGCTCCGCGAGCTCCATCTTCTTCTTCTGATGAGTGACGTTGCTGCCCTCGAACGAGTGCCCGAGTGTCCAGCCCTTGACGGTGTGCGCGAGGATCACCGTCGGGCGCCCCGTTTGCTCCACAGCGGCCTTGTAGGCCGCATACAGCTTCACGTGGCTGTGACCACCGCGGCGCAGCTTGCGGATCTCTTCGTCGGAGAGGTTCTCCACCATGTCGAGCAGGCGCGGATCCGTACCGAAGAAGTCCTTGCGCGTGTAGTCCCCGGGGGCCGTGGTGTAGCGCTGCCACTGACCATCCACGACCTCGTTCATGCGGCGCCGCAGCACGCCCTCGTGATCCTTCTCGAGCAGCGCGTCCCACTCCTCCGCCCAAATCACCTTGATCACGTTCCAGCCGGCGCCCCGGAACAGCGCTTCGAGTTCCTGGACGATCTTGCCGTTGCCGCGCACCGGGCCGTCGAGGCGCTGCAGGTTGCAGTTGATGACGAAGATCAGATTGTCGAGGCCTTCCCGCGCGGCAATGCTCAAGCTCCCGAGTGATTCGGGCTCATCGGTCTCACCGTCGCCGAGGAAGGCCCAGATGCGAGACTGGGACGTGTCGATCACGCCGCGCGCGTGCAGGTATCGCGAGAAGCGCGCCTGGTAGATCGCTGACAGCGGGCCGAGCCCCATGCTCACCGTGGGGAACTCCCAATAACCCGGCATCAACCGGGGGTGGGGGTAGCTCGACAGGCCCACGCCACGCTCCGCCTCACGGCGAAAGTGCTCCATCTGTTCGTTGATGCGGCCCTCGAGGAACGAGCGAGCGTAGACGCCGGGCGCGGCGTGCCCCTGGTAGTAGACCAGATCGCCTAACCCCTCGTCCTTCCCCCTGAAGAAATGGTTGAAGCCCACCTCGTAGAGGCTCGCGCTCGAGGCGTAGGTGCTGAGGTGCCCGCCAATACCCGGGAACTTCACGTTGGCCCGGTGGACCATCGCCACCGCGTTCCAGCGGATGTACTGACGGATGCGTCGCTCGATCTTGGTATCCCCAGGGAATTCTGGCTCTGCCTCACGGGGGATCGTGTTGACGAAATCGGTGACCAGCGGACCATCGGGGACGACGCCGGAGAAACGCGCAGCGTCGAGGATCCGACGCACGATGAAGCGGCCACGCTCCTTGCCGACGTTTGCCACGACCGAGTTCAGTGACTCGATCCACTCTGCGGTCTCTTGGGGATCCGTATCAGGTGCTTCCGGAAAGTAGTTGTGCACTCTGGCTCCTGTAACTTGCTTGCGTGCCCGCCTCTCCTGCCCTCACCGCGAGCGCTGAGGCGGTTCGGAGTGATTCGTACGAGCAAGCGACGCGGGCTTCAAGCGCAGAGCTACCAGCGCGCGACGGCGTCGTGCTCAACGTCCATTGAGCAGCACTCCATAGCGTCGGCGGATCGCGCAGATCCTACGCGGCTTCGACGACAAGAACGCAGCGCGAAGCCTTCGCTTCAGCCGAGACGCGCCGCGCCTACTGACTGCACGACGCCGCGGGCAGCTGCGTGATCCAGTCGCGGATCAAGCCCAGGGCTTCCGCGTGGGGGATCTTGGTGGCCAGCGGAGGCATGCGCACTTTGCCGTCCTCGGAGGCGACTCGACACGCCAGGATCGACTCCTCTGGTTTGCCGGGCACGACGTCGAACTGGAGGCCGCAGGTGGCACCGCCCGCGGAGGTCGGCTGCTTGCAGACCCCCCAGCGAGCAGCGTCCGGGCTCTCGGGATCAGTGTGGCCCCAGTCGAGCCACAAGCCGCTAGAGGACGCGAAGCCGTCCTCGCGGTGGCAACTGGCACAGTTCGAGTCGAAGTAGGAACGCATCCGGTCGCTGACATCGGCGCTTCCGAAGGGATCTACGAGCTGCTCCCGATCCGTTGACGCGTCGATCCAGCCCAGCTGCTCGAAATGGTCGACCTGGTTCTGGGTCACGTCGCCGTAGTCGTGATCCCAGTTTAGCTGTCGGGTCCGCAGGCCCTGGGCGTTCATCGCCTCGTTCTCACCGTGACATGTCTGGCAGGCGTTGACGTTGGGCACGCCGTACGCGTTGGTGACCGTCTCCCCAGCCTGGTTGATCCAGGTCACGTCGATCGTCGCTCCGGCGACCTTGCGCTCTGCGTGCTTGCCGGTCTCGTCATACACGTAGGTCTCCGCGACCCACTTGGACTCAGACTCGCGAAATAGAATTCGAGTCTCCATCAACCGCTCTTTGTCCGGCGTGATCTCACTGGGCACGCCTTCCCGCTCATCCAGCACGTAGGAGAAGGTCTTGATCAGCGCCCCCCCCACTGGAATCGTCCAGACGCCGGTGTC
>JAUILJ010000820.1 GCA_030433055.1 Polyangia bacterium | reverse complement strand
AAGAAGCCGATCAAGCAGTTCACCAAGAAGGAGCTGCAGGATCTGCTGCATCACGAGCCGGTGCGCATGAAGATCGCCGGCATCAACATGACCTACGAGGGCATCATCCCGCGACTGCAGAAGTCGATGCTCTCCAAAGACAAGGAGGCGATGCAGCCTCACATCCGCGCCTTCGTGGATCGCGCGGTGACCTTCACCACCTGTCCGGACTGCAAGGGCACGCGGCTCAGCGAAGGAGCGCGCTCCTCGAAGATCAAGGGGCTCAACATCGCCGACGCCTGCGCGATGCAGATCAGCGACCTGCGCGACTGGGTGCGCGGTCTGAAAGAGCCGAGCGTCGCGCCGCTGCTCGAAGCCCTGGGCGACCAGCTGGATTCCTTCGTGGAAATTGGCCTCGGCTACCTCTCGCTGGATCGTCCTTCGGGTACGCTCAGCGGCGGCGAAGCCCAGCGCACCAAGTTGATTCGCCACCTCGGCTCGTCGCTGACGGACGTCACCTACGTGTTCGACGAGCCAACCGTCGGGCTGCATCCCCACGACATCCAGCGCATGAATCAGCTGCTGCTCCAGCTGCGGGACAAGGGCAACACCGTGCTCGTGGTGGAACACAAGCCCGAGGTGATCGCGATCGCGGATCACGTCGTGGACCTCGGGCCTGGCGCCGGAAGCGCGGGTGGCAACGTCACCTTCGAGGGCAGCGTGGTGGCGCTGCGATCGAGCAAGACCGTGACAGGTAAGCACCTGGATGATCGCGCGCAGCTGAAGTCGGAAGTGCGAAAGTCCACGGGCGCCCTCGAGGTGCGCGGCGCGAGCACGCACAATTTGAAGTGTGTCGACGTCGACATTCCCCTCGGCGTCTTGGTCGTGGTGACTGGCGTCGCAGGCTCCGGCAAGAGCTCCCTGGTGCAAGGCTCCGTCGCGAAGCTGGAAGGCGTCGTTGCAATCGACCAAAGCGCCATCAAGGGCTCCCGCCGCAGCAACCCGGCGACCTACAGCGGGCTCTTGGATCCAATCCGCAACGCCTTCGCCAAGGCGAACAAGGTGAAGCCCGCGCTGTTCAGCGCCAACTCCGAGGGCGCCTGCCCGGTGTGCAACGGCGCTGGCGTCATCTACACCGACCTGGCGCTGATGGCCGGCGTCGCGACGCCTTGCGAAGAGTGCGAGGGCAAGCGTTTTCAGGCGCAGGTCCTGAAGTACAAGCTGGGGGGCAAGGACATCAGCGAGGTGCTCGCGATGTCGGTCGGCGAAGCCGTGGAGTATTTTTCCTCCGGGAAATCAAAGGTGGCGGCCGCGCACGCCATCTTGCAGCGCCTGAGCGACGTCGGGCTCGGCTACCTCACCCTGGGTCAGCCGCTCACCACGCTGTCCGGCGGCGAGCGCCAGCGCTTGAAGCTGGCGACCCAGATGGCAGAAAAAGGCGGCGCCTACATCTTGGATGAGCCGACCAGCGGCTTGCACCTGGCAGATGTGCAGCAGCTGCTCGGCTTGCTCGATCGCCTGGTGGACTCCGGTAAATCGGTGATCGTGATCGAGCACCACCAGGCTGTGATGGCTCACGCCGACTGGATCATCGATCTCGGTCCGGGCGCTGGACACGAAGGCGGCCGTGTGGTCTTCGAAGGGACGCCCCGGGACCTGGTCAGCGGCCGCTCCACCCTGACGGCGCAGCACCTGGCGGACTACGTTGGCGCCCCGGCGGCCTCTCCCCCAACCAAGCAGCGGCAGAGCAGGTCGAAGGCCAAGGCCTCACGCGGGGCGTGAAGCTGGACGGGCCCGTGCCTGCTTGACGCCAAAAACTGGTCCAAGTTCGCGGTGTTGTGGCACCGCAAGGGAGTGAAACCCGCCTCTTTCGTGGCCCAGGCCACCAGCCGCTCCAATCGCGCGCGGCACTCGCCCGAGCCGAGCGCGCCCGAGCCACAACACGAGCGCGCAGGATCCGAGGCGGAGCTGGCGCAGTTCAGTGAGCTGAGGGTCGAGCCGCTCACGACGCCGGGCGGCGAGTGGCTGACTCCAGTCTGCGCCTGGCTGTCGCTCGCCTTACCCCTCGGCCTGGCCCTGCTCCGCGCGAGCGCGGGCGCGCAGTGGCGAGGGGACATGGCGCTGGTGCGCTCCGTTGGCATGGTGCCCATCGGACTCGAAGGCGCGCTCAGCAGTGTGCTCGCCCAGCTCATGAGCCTGGTACCCATCGGGGGTCGGCACTTGCGCGTCGCTCTGGTCAGCGCCGTCGCCCTCGGCATCGCTGGACGCGTGATCTACGCCCTCGCCCGTCGGCTGCTCGCGTCCCATGGCTTCACGCCACGACTCACCCCGGCGCTGGCCCTGGCGGCTTCGTTGATGACGACGCTGGCTGTCACCTGGCAGCTCGAGGGCACCATCGGCGGAGGCGCAACCGTTGCCGCTGCGCTGGGCCTCGGGACCCTGCTGGTGCGCCCGAGCCGACGCACCACTGACCTGAGAATTTGGTTCGGGTTTGGGGGGTTAGTCGCGCTGGCCAGCGTCGAGAGTCACGTGGCGGGTGCCGCGGTAGCCGTCGCGCTGGTCGTCCAGGCGCTGTTCGTGGGCGCCATCCCGCCGCGGCGCGCCTTGCTGGGACTTGGAGCCGGCTTCTCGCTGGTTGCTGTCGTTTGGGTGATCCCCATGCTGGTGCGCCCGCTCTCGGATCGCGCTGGCGTGCAGCTCGGCTTCGATTTCACGGGCCGAGCGGTCGCCGGACTGGACTCGGAGGCGGTGAAACAAGGTGCGCTCGCCGCCTGGCTCAGTGACGTCGGCATCGTCAGCCTCGCCATCGCAGCCTTTGGCGCTGCCGTGGGGATACTGCGCCAGAACACCCGCTGGTTGGTGGCGCCCATGCTGACGCTGGTCGCCGCTGACGCGCTGCTGCCCGCGGTGGATGGCAGCATCCTCGCGCCGGACCCGCTGATGCCCTTGCGCTTGATGGCCATCGGCGCAGTCGCCGTGCTCACGGCGCTCGGCGTCCACGCGGCCGTGCTGTTCCTGTCCAGCGCGCGCATTCCTCTCGCACGCCCTGCGGCGACCTTGCTCGGCTTGTTCACCTTTGCGCTGGTCTTGATGACCAGCGAGCGCTCGACGCACATCGCTGACCGGCGGTCGCAGCTGGGCGCAGAGGTGTGGACGGACCACGCCCTCGGTCGCTTGCCGTACGGATCCGTGCTCCTAGTGCGTTCACCTGCGGTGGCCTGGCGCCTGTGGTCAGCGCGAGTCGTGCGCGGCGAGCGACCCGACATCTTGGTCGTGCCGACGGGCATGCTCGACAAGGGCTCCGTCGCGCGTGAGCTGCTCACCCGCGAACCCTCGCTCTCGCCGCTGCTGAGAGACGTCGCCGTGAGCGGCGTCCCCGGGGAGTTCGCGCTCTCCAGCCTGGCAGACGTACGGCCGCTCTACGTGGAGCTGGATCCCCGCTGGGACACGCGGCTGGTCGATCACCTGATCCCGGAGCCCATGTGGCTCGCCTTCGCGCCCACTGCGCTTGGCCGCTCCGACCGCGGCGCCTCCCTGAAGAAGGGCCGCGAAGCGTTCAGCGAAGTGCTCCAGGTGGCACAGAACCCGAAAGGACGCGATGACGCCACTCTCGCGATGCTGGAGGTGCGGGCCAAGGAGCAGGTCTTGGCGCTCGCCGCGCTCAACGACAAGCAGGCGGTGGCCTCCCTCGTCGGCGACCTGAAGCTCATCGATCCAGCCGATCCGCTGGTCGCGCGCATGGAAAAGCAGCTGGAGACCCACCACCGACGACGCCTGGACGTCAGCCACATCTTGCCGGAGTGAGGCTCTTACTGGCCCGGTACCTCCCCGACGAAGCCACACACGTCAGCGCAGGCTGGGATGACGCAGTTTGACCACGCTGTCACGAGCGCGATGGATGGATCGGTCAACGAAGTGATACCGGCTTCATAACCGCAGGGAATACCACAGTTGATCTGCTGCGCTCCGGGCAGGTTGAAGCAACCTCGATCGAGGGAGCACTGGTAGATGATCTGGCAGGCGGCGTTTTCGTCACACGCCACGAACTCGTCGGTACACTCCAGCGACTGATTG
>JAUILJ010000819.1 GCA_030433055.1 Polyangia bacterium | reverse complement strand
GGCTTCTCCGATCCTCACAGAACTAGTAGTCGCTCCCCCACCGGGTTACCACGATCGTGTCCCATGCGAGTCCTGCTCCGTCACCAAACTCAATATCGATACGCGGCGCCAGTGGCGCTTGGCCCCCACGTCGTGCGGCTGCGCCCGGCTGCCCACACGAGCGCCACGATCGAAAGCTACAACCTGCGCCTGGAGCCTCAGCCCGAGGTCCGCTGGCAGCAAGACCCGTGGGGCAACCGAATCGCGCGCTTGAGCTTCGCCAAGGATCAGAAGGTGGAGACGCTGGATGTCGACGTCGATCTGTCGCTGGATATCCGTCCGGTAAATCCCTTTGACTTCTTCGTCGATGACCGTTGCCATGAGCTCCCGTTCGCCTACCCCGACGGCCTAGACAAGGAACTCGCTCCATTCCTCGCGACGCCTACTGGCCCGAAGCTGGACGCGTTCGTCAAGGAGCAGCCCCTAGAAGGCTACCCGACGGACTGGCTGGTGGCGCTGAACACGCGCGTCGCCCAGCGCGTGCAGTACTTGATCCGCCTGGATCCGGGCCTGCAGTCTTCCGAGGAGACCCTCACCAAGAACTCTGGCAGCTGTCGGGATAGCGCGCAGCTACTGGTCGACGTGCTGCGCGCCAACGGGCTCGCCGCTCGCTTCGTCAGTGGCTACCTCATCCAGCTGGCAGACGAAGGGAACATCCCCGACGTCGCCAAGGGCGTCGCGAGCGACGTCGCCGATCTCCACGCCTGGGCGGAGGTGTACATCCCCGGCGCTGGGTGGATCGGACTCGATGGCACCAGCGGCCTGCTGTGCGGCGAGGGGCACATCCCCCTCGCTTGTACGGTCAACCCGGGGCTCGCGGCTCCGGTCACCGGAACCGCCGAGCAGGCCGCGATCGGCTTCTCCCATCACATGGAAGTGATCCGCTTGGGTCACGAACCACGGCCGCGCAAACCCTACTCCGACGAACAGTGGGAGCAGCTGACTGCGACCGCGCGCAGCGTCGACGACAGCCTGCAAGCTCTCGGTATCGAATTGACGACCGGCGGGGAGCCAACATTTACCTCACGGGAACACCCGGAGCTACCCGAGTGGAACGTCGAGGCCCTGGGAGACACCAAGTGGGTACAGGGGCTGGCGATGGCGCGGGAGCTTCACAAGCGCTTCGGCGTGGGCGGCCTCGTGCAATACCGGATGGGTAAGCAATACCCTGGAGAGTCGCTCCCTCGCTGGGCCCTGCACCTGATGTGGCGTCGCGACGGGGTCCCAATCTGGCAGAACCCGGAGCGACTGACCCTCGAGACCGGATCGGCGGAGCGAATCAGCGACGAGCAACTGGCGCGGGCCGCGCGCTTGCTGGCGCTGATCGGTTCAGAGCTGGGCCTGCAGATCACCCCCACGGCGGGATACGAGGATCCGTGGCACTTCGTGCAGCAAGAGGAGAACCTCCCGCTCGACGTCGATCCCCTCGAGGCGGACCTCGACGATCCCGAGGAACGCCGACGCCTGGCTCGAGTCCTGGGCCATGGGCTGAAGCGGGAGGTCGGCTTCGTCGCTCCGCTGGCGCGCGACGAAGACAGCTGGCAGACCGGAACCTGGGCGTTTCGCCGCGGCCATCTGTTCCTGATCCCTGGAGATAGCCCGATGGGCCTCCGCTTGCCACTGAATCGAATCGGCGGTGAGCCACCGCCGGTGGTCGACCCAGACCTGACCGAGGTCACCCGTGATCGGCAGCTGGAGCCACGCCCCCTGCTTCGCGTGGCGACGGAGGGCGGCACAGAGGTCGGCGTGGAACAGCGCATCGGCAGTCCCCGCACCGCTATCCGCACGGCAATATGTGTCGAGCCGCGTCAGAACGTGATGCACGTGTTCCTCCCGCCGCTGGAGAGGTGCGAAGACTTCCTCGAGCTGGTGCGCGCGGTCGAACGCGCGGCCACGGAGTGCGACGTGCGAGTACGCGTGGAGGGTTATCCACCGCCGAGCGACCCGCGCATCGAGTCCTGCCTCGTCACCCCCGACCCGGGCGTGATCGAGGTGAACCTGCCCGTCGCGAGCAGCTTCGACGACTACGTCTCCTACATGGAGACAATCTCCGACGCCGCGAACCACGCGGGGCTGTGCATGGAGAAGTATCAGCTCGATGGTCGGGAGGCAGGGAGCGGAGGAGGCAACCACATCACGCTCGGCGGCCCGAGCGCCCTCGAGAGCCCGTTCCTGAAACAGCCACAGCTGCTTGGCAGCTTGCTGCGCTACCTGCAGAACCACCCGTCACTCTCCTTCCTGTTCACGGGTCTGTTCGTTGGCCCAACCTCACAGGCACCACGCATCGACGAGGCCCGCCTCGATGCGTTGTCGGAGCTCGAGCTCGCGCTGGAGCAAATGCCGCTGTCCGCCGCGGAGTTTCCCTGGACCGTGGACCGGCTGCTGCGCAACCTGCTCGTGGACGTGAGCGGGAATCCCCACCGCACCGAGGTCTCGATCGACAAGCTCTTCGATCCTCACGGGCCGTCGGGGCGCCAAGGCCTGGTGGAGTTTCGCGCTTTCGAGATGCCCCCCCATGAGCGGATGGCAGCGGCCCAGGCGCTGTTGATGCGCTCGCTGATCGCGCGCTTTGCTCAGGCGCCCTATCGTGAAAAATTGGTTCCCTGGGGTACCGCGATCCACGATCGCTTCTTGCTGCCTCACTTCATCTGGAGCGACTTCCGCGACGTTTGCTTTGACCTGGCTCGCCATGGCGTCTCCATGGACCCCGAGTGGTACCGGCCCTTCCTGGATTTCCGCTGCCCGACCATGGGCCGCCTGCAGTTGGACGACGTGGTACTCGAGCTGCGCACGGCGCTGGAGCCCTGGCCCACGCTGGGGGAACAACCAGCGGGTCCGGTGGTGGCGCGTTACGTCGACTCGTCTCTGGAACGTCTCGAGGTCAAGCTGAAGGGTCTGGTCGAAGGGCGCCACGTGGTCGCAGTCAATGGCATCGAGCTGCCGCTATTTCCTAGCGGTACCACCGAGGAGGGAGTGGCAGGCGTACGCTTCCGAGCTTGGCAACCGCCCAACTGCATGCAGCCCAACATCCCGGTGCATCACCCGCTGCGCTTCGACGTCATCGACACGTGGGGCAAGCGCTCCCTCGGCGCCTGCCAGTACCACGTGTGGCACCCCCTTGGACGGGGCTACGACACACCGCCACTGACAGCGTTCGAAGCTGCGGCGCGCCGCGCGCAGCGCTTCACCACCGAGGGGCACATGCCGTATCCGGCGCGCCTTCAGCGTTTGGCGCCACGCCCAGAGCATCCACTCACCCTGGATCTGCGTTGGTCCGTGGTTCACGACCAGTGAAATGGGCGAGCAAGAGGCAGAATCAGACGCCGAGCGCCTTCGAGCGATCGAGAGCGCGCTCAGCGACCACGACCGCCGGCTGAGCGACGCCGGGCTAGTGGTCTGGGTCGGAACCGAGCCGACCTTCACCGACCGCCTCTCCTACGAGGCGGAGTGGGTCGGCGCTGCGCTCGGTGAGGCGAAGCTGGAGAAGGCGCGGCGTTTCGCCGCGATGCTCGCCACGCGCGTTCCTAGCGCCGTCTTGCTACGTTGCGTGGGTCGCCAGTACCCCGAGGAAAGCACGCCTCGCTGGAGCTTCGGACTGTACTGGCGCCGGGAAGCCGGGCAGGTCTGGCACTTGCCCCCGGATCCGCTCATGGGGGGCCGCGCCAGTGACGAGATGGCGCCCAAGCGTTTGCTCCAGGAGCTCGAGGCGGCGCTCACGCGTAGGCAGCGCACCAGTCGCCGTGTGCTGCTGTCAGATGCTCCTCACCCCCAAACCCAGCGATCGCAAGCGCAGTCGCAAGGCAGCGAGCAAGCAGCGCTGCCAATGTTGCCCTATCGCCTGCTCTGCAGCTTCGAGGGCGACGCGCTGCAGGCGCTCGACGAGGGCGCGCAGCAGGAGTGTGGGCGCCAACCGTTGGGTGGCGAAGCCATCCCGAGCAGCGGGCTGTGCGACGCCTTGGCCCAGCGAGGGTTGGCGTTACTCTGCGTGGGAGACGCCGGGAGCGAGCACCCTGGGGTGGTGC
>JAUILJ010000818.1 GCA_030433055.1 Polyangia bacterium | reverse complement strand
CGACGGGGGCTGAGCTCAGCGTCGCTCTCGTGACCAATCCCGAGCTCACCGTGCGTGTTGCGTCCCCAACACCACAGCGTCGCGTCGTCCCGGATCGCGCAGGTGTGCGCTTCGCCCGTCGACAGGCGCTTCCAGCCCCGTGTCTCCGAGGGCACCAGCTGGGGCACGCTCGCGCTGCCGTTGGTTGCGATCCCGAGCTGACCTGCGCTGTTGCTGCCCCAGCAGTAGAGCTGGCCCTCCGTGGTCAACGCACAGGTATGGGAGCGCCCGCCGTCCACCAGAGACCATCGCTGCTTCCCTGCCACGTGCTGTGGTTCAGCGAGGTTGTTGGAGCCCGAGACCACGCCGATCCCCAGCTGGGCGTTGGTGTTTCCACCCCAGCACCACAGGTCCCCGCCGTTTCGGATCCCGCAGCTGTGGAAGAAGCCCGCACCGACGCTCTGGTAGTCATCGAAGCAGGCGCGCCCCGACTGGGCGGAGTCACAGCCAGGGCGAACCCGGTCAGGGATGATACTGGCGCCCGGTACGCCGACTTCCAGCGAGTCGTTGAAGCCCCAGCAGAACAGTTGCCCCGCGGAATCAACCGCGCAGGTGTGGTCGCCCCCAGCGGCCACCTGCACGTAGTCTCCGACGTAGACGGGGCTGCGAACACTGGGGGGCTCCGTGCCCAGCCCGGTGTTGCCACGTTCATTGTAGCCCCAGCACCACAGCTGCCCATCCTGCGTGATGCCGCAGGTGTGGCGAAACCCGCCGCTCAGGCTCTCCAGCACCGGCGGGCTCGGCGCGATCTGTGGTGTGGGGAAGAGCCCGTCCGTCACCCCCAGCCCCAGCTCGCCACGGAAGTTCTCTCCCCAGCACGTGCGCTGCCCATAGGTCAGCGCGCACGTGTGGTTGCCCTGGGCGAGCAGCGCCAGGCGAGCACCCACACCGGCGACGAGCTGAGGCGTGGAGGCGTCTCCCGCATCTCCGGTGCCAAGCCGACCCAGCTCCCCTTCCAGGTCATCGTAGGTGGAAGAGCCCCAGCAGTAGACGTCGCCGCCTGCTACGGCGCAAGTGTGTACGGTTCCCGCCGAGACGTTGCCGACGGTGGTCAACGGACTGCACGAACCGGCTTCGCAAGTTTCCCCAGGGCAACCGCAGCTGATGCCGCTCGCTGGTTGGCAGGTGTCCTGACAGGTCTCGCATTCTCCGCAGGATGGGTGCGCGGGGGCGCCGGAGGTCACGCTGAAGCACGACCCCAGGCAGCGGCCGCCAGTGCACGTGCGCCCGTCTCCACAGTCCAGCTTTCCGCTGCAGCTATCCTCGAACCATACCTGGATCTCGTGTAGCTCGTCCTCGATGTATCCCGATCGGATCTCGACCTCGGCGAGCGTCTTGGAGTCACCAGCGAGGTGGGCTCGCACGACGAAGCGCCGCGTTGGGTCCGCGTCCTTGGGGACCAGCGGGATGCGAGCGAGCTGACTGTGTTCGCCGCTCACTGGGGTGGTGCGCTCGAAGACCGACTTGCCGTCTTCTCCCTCGACAGTCACGACCAGGGTCTTCGCGCTCGCGAGCAAGCTGGGTTCGGCGTTCAGCACCACGATGGTCTGGGTCGCCGGAGGTCGCTCGCAGGCGATCGCCGCCGAGACCCAGGGCACAGCCAACCACAGCAGCGCTCGCTGCAAGGGTTGATGTCGGGGTTTGAACTTTGCGTTCCCTGTCATGGGAAGGGCGCACGTCGACTCGAGCCCGCCGATTCGCCGCCAATGGGCCCTCGTGCTGAATCGAAGCTAGCACGAGGCGCCTCCGAGCCAGGGCGCGGATATGCGCGCAGCCGCCGTAAGTGACGTCGCTTGGGGGCCCGAGAACACTTGGCAGATGACGAAATGCTGGGCCGTTGTGCTTGGGCTGTTCCTGGTCTGTGGCTGTGGAGACGGAGCGTCGAACCAGGCTGGGGCTCGGGCAAGCGGAGGCATGGGAGCGGCCAACGCTGGAGGGAGCGGGGGCAACGGCAACGGGGGCAGCGCTGGTGCTGGTGCCAACGGGGGCGAGACCTCGGGTGGTTCAGCGGGAGCTGGCGCTGCCGGCACGGGAGGTTCCGCAGGGGAGAAAGCGGAAGAGACGCTGGCGAGCGCTGTCTCCTACTACGGCGGGCTGATCGAGTTTCAGTTCGCAGACGAGTACGTCGTCGGTCAGTTCGTCAACGGTGACTACTGGGTCCACAACCACGGCGGCGACGTGGTGATCACCGCCATTACTCCGGTGGGTGTCGGCGCGCCGAGTGGCGGCGCGCGCGTGATGAATGGCACGATGGTCAACCCGGCGAACAGCGGGAATCAGGGGTACGACAGCAGCGCGCGTGACATGGGCTTCGACGCTCAGCTGAACCGGGATCCCGCATTCACTGGGACGGATCTGGTCGCGACGCCGACGTCCTCGGTGATCAAGGGGATCTCGACCCAGAGCGACGCCGGGCGCCCGATCCTGTCGGACGCAGCGGTGCTCACCGTGCTCTCGGAAACACCGCCGAAGGACGCTTTTCGGCCTCCTTACGTCGGAGATCGTTCGGTCGTCGCGACGGCCGCCGCGCTCGACTACGCTCAGCTCGGGACCCACGCCCGGCTCGGTGGTGAGCCGGAGATCGCCAGCGTTGCCAGCCACTTCGAGCGGGTGTGGCTCGAGCACTGCACCAGCTGGGTCTCGCGAGACATTCATCCCGCCAATCACATGCCGGCCTATGGTCGCGACTTGGCCAGGAGCTCTGCGGAGGGCTTGCTCCTGCTTCAGTTGGATTATTCCAATATGGAAAAAGAGCGCCTGCTGATCGGGCTCGTACAATACGGCATCGACCTCTACGGCATCGCTGCCGCGGGAGGCGCTTGGGATGCAAACGGCGGGCACAACCTGGGGCGCAAGATGCCCTTGTTGCTCGCGGGCCAGGTGCTCCACGACTCCGCGATGTTGGAATATGCGGACGCCAGCAAGCACTTCATCTTCCAGGACGACCAACAGCACTTCTACGTGTCTCAGGCGGAAGTGGACATGAGCCACAGCGCGGCGTGGGCGCCTGACGATCGCGCCGAGTTGACGCCCTACGAGACCAGCGACATCGGTACGCCGGAGTGGGGGATCCGACACTTCGACCGCCCGCAGGCGGACAACAAGAACTGGGGCGCAACGTATCGGGGCGTGAACGGTCCGTCGCAGGTGATGCAGGTGTTCGCTGCTCGACTCATGGGCGTCGAGGCCCAGTGGAACTGGCCGGCGGTGTTCGACTACGCGGATCGCTACTACGAGGTCGAGAGCGGCGTGGGCTCCGATTGGTTTCAGGCGCTGTGGACCGCCTACCGTTGAGCTCCGCTGTGCTTGGGCGCGGCGTCCGACTGCCATTCTAGGGCCACGGGTCGAAGCGCGCAGCCCAGGTAAGTGACGCGGGTTCCGCTTCGGTGCAAGCCTGAGACCATGAAGACGCTCAGTGTGGTTTTCGGCGTAGCGGTGAGCCTGGTCGCGTGCAGCTCAGGCGACAGTGGTTCCTCGGGGAATTCAAGTGGCGGCGCCGCAGGTGGAGGCAACGGAGGCTCTGGCGCCGAGGCGAGCGGTGGGTCTGCGAACGGCGGTAGCTCCGGAGGTGGCGCGAGCGGCGTGTGCGGAGACGCGGTGTGTCAGGGCAACGAGGACTGTGCAAGCTGTGAGGCGGACTGCGGAGCGTGCGGTGGAGGGTGCGACGGCGTGGAGGTGCTCTTCGATCCGAACAGCCCCAAGATCGGCCAGGGCTGCGACTGCGATCTGAGTCAGTACGACTACTGCGCGGGCCGTGAAATCGTGGAGCAAGTCGACCTGCGCGACGGCTTCACCGACGCAGAGTTCCACTGGACATTCTCCAGCAGCGGCGGCGACGCGCTGTGTGGCCGCTTCGTCAACGGGGACTACTGGGTCGCCCCGAAGGTCGGTGAGCGGGTGGTTCTCGAGGGGGTGAGCAGCAACGGGGAAGATCTGGGGGTCGATGCGGACCCTGTCGATCCGACCTCGATCGGTGTGCTGGACGGCGGGAACAAATACGGCAACTACGTAGCGGCTGAAGACCTC
>JAUILJ010000817.1 GCA_030433055.1 Polyangia bacterium | reverse complement strand
GGCGGTGAGCGGCGCGTGGGTCCTGGTGTGGCTGGGTGCGACGGGGCCCACAGCTGAGCAACGCCGAGCGCTGGACAGCTATGAACTGGCGCACGGCTTGGTGACCCGTGCGCCTGCCCAGGTGCCCCGCACCAGCGTCCCCTACCCGTCTCGGATCGCCCAGCGGGTCGAGTCTGGCCTGGCGAAGACCCGTGACCTGATCGGCAGTCTGCAAGACGACGAAGCCCGACGCTCGCTGGAACACACCAAGGCGCTGCTGCGCAAGCACCCAGAGCTACCCCAGGCACCGTGGCTGATGGCGGAGTGCCTGCGACTGGACGCGAGGCTCTTGGCACGAACTCCAGACTCGGCAACGGCCGTGTGGAGCCTCCTGCAAGCCGCCCAGAACCTGGACGGGGGCCGCGAGTTCGGCGTTGATGAAGCCGCTGTTTCAGCGACGGCAGGCGAGCCGCCACGCAAATTGACTATCCGCATAGCTATTCCTCGAAGCACGCAGCTGTTCGTGGATGGACACCCGGTAGATGGTCAACCGACGCGCCTGGTGCTCCCCACCGGCCCCCATCACGTGCGGCTCACTCGTGGTGGCCGGCACCTGTATGCGGCCTGGGTAGAGCTCGACGCGAAGACGCGGGACATCCCGCTTCCCGTCCCCGACGGCGAGCGTTGCACGCAGGCCGATTTCTCATCCGTACGGAAAAAACCTGACACGTCGAACAGCTTCGCCTCCGTTGGCTGCGAGCGCTGGTTGATGGCACGGCCGGCGCCGGGGCCGACCCGCGGCGGACAGGTTCAGGTGCGGCGCTGCGAGGAGGGCAGCTGCAGCGCTTGGCTCACCTGGAGGGCGAACCTCGAACTAGATCTCGCAGGCCCAGCGCAGGCCTTCGACCACAGCGTGGGATGGCCCGACTGGGCCACTTACCTGATCGTGGGCGCGAGCGCCGTCGCAGT
Organism: Polyangia bacterium; assembly: GCA_030433055.1. GTDB lineage: Bacteria > Myxococcota_A > Polyangia > Polyangiales > Polyangiaceae > JAHBVY01. The sequence continues at coordinate 3,123 of JAUILJ010000817.1, read as the reverse complement.
GACCGGAGTGGTCCTGTGGCAGCTCGGGAGCTTCGACGGCGCCGAGCCGGGAAAGAAGAAGTGGGTGTATCAGGCGCCCGCGATGCTCTCCTTCTGAGCCAGCTGCCAGCGCGCGCGAGCGTCAGCGATGGCCTCCAGCACGCGGGCCTTCGCGGGGCCCCCGAAGAGCGCCCGCCGCTCCACCGCAGTCCGCGGATCGAGAGCCGCTCGCACCTCACTGCCCTGCAAGCTCGGGTGCGCTGCCAAGAGCTCCTCCGCAGAGAGCTTCGAGAGCTCGATCCCTTGCTCCGAGGCCTTGCGCACGAGGCCGCCCACGATGTGGTGCGCCTCCCGAAAGGGCACCCCCTGGGTCACCAAGTAGTCGGCCAAATCCGTGGCAGTGAGGTGTCCCCGCTCGAGCGCACCTTCCAGTCTGTCCGCGCGAAAACTCGCCGTCTCGATAGCGCCCGCCAGGGCGTTCAAGGCGATGCGCGCGTTGTCACAGGAGTCGAACAGCGGGCGTTTGTCGTCTTGCAGCTCACGTCCGTAGCCAAAGCACAGGCTCTTCTCCAGCACCATCAGGGTCGTAGTGGCGCCGATCAGGAGCGCCGCCTTCCCCCGCACCAGCTCGGCCACGTCTGGGTTCTTCTTCTGAGGCATCATCGAGGAGCTGGTGGAGAAGCCGTCCGAGAGTTCCATGAATCCGAACTCGGAGCTGCTCCAGAGAACGATCTCTTCTCCGATGCGCGAAAGGTGCACTCCCAGAATCGCCAGCGCCGACACCAATTCCATGAGGAAATCTCGACTGGCCGTCGCGTCCAGCGAATTGCGCATCGGGCCACTGAAGCCCAGCGACTGCGCGACGCTCGCGCGATCGATGGCGAAGCCAGTCCCCGCCACGGCGCCAGCACCGAGCGGGCTCTCGTTGAGTCGGGTGATGGCGTCCACCAGCCGACCGCGATCGCGCCAAAGCATCTCCTGCCAGGCCATCAAGTGGTGGGCGAGGCGGCTCGGCTGCCCCCGCTGCAGGTGGGTGTACGCCGGCATCAGCACGTCGATCTGCTCTTCGGCGCGTCCGAGGATCACCCCGCCCAAGCCGTCGAGCGCCTCCAGGATCTCCACGCCGCGACGCCGGGCGAACAACCGCAGGTCCGTCGCTACTTGGTCGTTGCGCGAGCGCGCCGTGTGGAGCTTGCCTCCCACCGCGCCTACGATCTCGACCAGGCGGGACTCGATGTTCATGTGGACGTCCTCTTTGACCGGATCCCACTGCATCTGCCCAGCCTCGATCTCGCGCGCGACCTGAGACAGTCCGTCTCGGAGCGTCTGGGCTTCTTCGCTGCTCAGGATCCCCGCCCCCTCCAGGCCGCCGATGTGCGCCACCGAGCCGTCGATGTCCTCGCGCCACAGACGCTTGTCCACCTCCACGCTCTGGTTCAACTCCAGCATGGCCTGATCTGCGGCCGCCAAGCGACCACCACGCGCGACACTCATGTCCCGCGCATACGGGGCACGCCGGGTTGAGTCAATGCGGGACCCTGGGTTGGGTCAGCCAGAGGCGACCGGGAGATCGAGTCGAAAGCCCGCGAGCGCCTGCTGGAGCCCCAGGAGCCGCGCCGCGAGCGCCGCGACCTGTTCCTGAAGCGCGTCCCGATCGCGCGACTCCTCGAGGCGCTCGGCGCGGGCGCTGCGCAACACCTCGACCAGCTCCACGTGCAGCTGTCTCATGGCGCTGACGATCCACTCGTCTAGCGCGCTGGTGAAGTCGTCCACCATGCCCTCCAGCGCTTTGGCGACTTCGTCCGCCGCCGACTGCAGCGCACCGGGCAAGAGCTCCTGGGCTCGGCGCTTGATCTCCCGCTCCGTACGCCCCCGCTGCCACAAGGCGAGCGCGGGAGCAGCCACCAGGAGCGCACCGCCCAACATGGCGTTGGCGAAGAGCGCTCCGAGCCCCACAGTCATTACCGCGAGGATCCCAAAGTCATAGGCGAACGTATCCACCTCTACGTTGGGAGCCTTGAGGGAGCCGCCCAGCGCCTCTGCCAGCTCCACCGCCTTGAGTGACTGCTCCTCGCTGAGCAGCGCGACCATACGATCCGCAAGGCCCTCAAGGTCCTGAGCGACGCCGCGGGTCTCCTGCTCAAGAAAATCCCGGAACGCCTGCTCGACGAACGCCCCGAGGTGCAGCCGGACCTCCTCCCCGGATGCCTCCGCGAGCAGCACCGGGAGCCGGGCGACGGTGTCGTCTACGAAATGCTGCAAGTCCTTACGAGCACCGGCCTTGATCGCGCCCGCGGCCTCCCGGATCTCGAGCCGCCGCTCCTCGATGGTGCGCGCGTTGCCCTCGAGTTCCTGCTCCAGCGCCGTGATCCTCCGCTCGAGCTGTACTACGCTGAGGCTGCTGCTGCGCCGGCGAGCCTCGACGCCGTGGCTCAGCGCACCCAAGGCTCGCTGGCCCTCGATGGCGGCGTTGTCCAGCAGGATCTTCCCGCGCTCTTCCGCAAGGAACTGCTTGAGGTAGTTCGTCAGCGGCTCGAAGTCTCCCCCTTTGCCCGCCAGCGCGTCTTGGGCGCTCACGGCGAACAGCTTGGGCTCCCTCACCAGCTTCTTGAGCCGCCCCTCGATATAGCCCAGGGCCTGCTCCCGCTCTGCAGGGCTCCAGATGTCGGACTTGGTGACGACGAACAGGATCTTGTCTCGAGAGCGCTCGAGCAGCTGCTGCTCGAGGAACCGGCGCTCGCTCTCCTTGAGCGGCTGACCCGCGTCCAGCAGAAACAACACCGCGTCAGAGCGGGGAATATAGCCGTAGGTGATCTCGGCTCGCGTCAGTGACAGGTCGTTTACTCCAGGAGTGTCCACCAGAGTAATCGAACTCTCGAGGAGCTCCGCGGGGTAGCTGAGTTCGAGGTAGCTCGGCTGACGCTCACGCACCCCGCTGTGCCGCGGATCGCCACCGCCCTCAGCGTCCTGCGCGCTGAAGCGCGCGAGCTCATCCACCGCCAGCGGGCTATCCGAGTCGTCTGCATACACGAGGCGCGCGCTCGGCTCGGAGCCATGCACGACGTGGTGAATCACCGCGGTCGTTGGCGTGACCCCCACGGGTAGCAGCTCGCGGCCCAAGAGCGCGTTCACGAAGCTGGTCTT
>JAUILJ010000816.1 GCA_030433055.1 Polyangia bacterium | reverse complement strand
AACGTTCATTCCGTTGTAGTCGCCGCGGACGTCGGCGTCAAGCCGTCGCTCAGGCGAGGACCGACGCGTCTGCGCCCGCGCGGGCGTAGACCTCGAGCAGCCGGTCGAACGTGTGCCGCCAGGTGTGAAACCCCGCGGCTCGAACCGCGAGCCGCGTCTTTCCCGGATCGACCGGCAGCGGTGAAGACCAAGAAGCCCTCGGGATGCTCAACCCGTTCAGCTCGACCGTCGCGTCCTCGGGGAAATCATCTGGCAGCTTGAGCACGACCTTGGACAACCGGGCGGCGAGATCCGCGGCTCGCTGCTTTGCGAGCTCTTGCCGCTGGGTCTCTGCGCGCTGGCCCGCCAGCGCGGCTGCTTCCATGAAGAGCGCCCAAGCGCTCGCCGTCTTGCCTTCGCGATCTCGACAGTCCGCCAGACGCAGCAGCGTCCCGAGCGCCGGGTCGAGCTGCTGACTGGCGGCGAACTTCTGGCACCCCTTCGCAACGTCCCCGGCGCCGACCAGGTCGGCGCCTTCCTGGAACAAGGCCTCCGCGGCGGCCTTCTTTGCACCGCTGGGCTCTGCGATTGCGGTCCCGCTCGCCAGCACGAGCACAGCGCTCGAGCAAACCATGACGGCGCGCTTCACGGCTCCACCAGGGCGAAGTCCGTGACGCTGGCGCCCGCGATGTCACCCGGCTGAGCGTCCGCCGTGGAGTAGTACAACGGCGCACCCTTGTAGGCGAGCTGCTGCCCGATCCCAGGCGACGTGAACACCGTAAAGTCTGATTCCGCGAGGGAACTCACACGGCTCAGCTTCTTGCCCCTCACCGGTCGCGCTAGCGAGGCGCAACTCCCGGTGCACTTCGCTACCGGATCCTCCGAGCCCGTCCCCAGTTGGTCCGATGCATACGCGTAGAAGGCGAAGCCCCAGCGGTCGCCAAGGTACTTGGTCGAGCCGTTGCGCAGCACCACCAGCTCTGGAGGGATCACCTGCGCGGCGTGCCAGAGCTTTGCCTTCCCCTGTCCGGCGATCAGTCCCGGACTCGTGTCGTTCTTGTAGTAGTAGAGCGGCCAGCCCATGTAAGTCGTCTGCTGACTCCCGTCGGCCCGCTGGAAGCTACCGAAGTTGCCGTCGTCGAGGCCCGCTCCGAGTACCCTCGGATCCGCATGAAACAAGGGCCAAGAGAGCAAGCAGTCACCCGAGCATCCGGACGCTGGCGCGTGCTCACAGTCACCCGGTGTGTCGCTGCCGTAGGTGTAGAGCGTAATGCCGGCGCCATCGGCGAGGTACTGCCCCAAGAACGGACTGGACTGGGCGCCTACCGTCTCTGCCGGAGCGCCGCCGGCCCCGCCTGCGCCCGCCACGCCGTTTCCTTCCGTGTGGAAAATACAGTGCACCGGGTCCGCCCCCGCGCTCCCACCGGCGCCGGATCCGCCCGGGGAACCCCCTGCGCCGGCGGTCCCGCCTCCGCTACCGCCTGAGGCAGCGGCACCGGTCCCGGCAGCGCCGCCCACCGCCGCGCTACCACCAGCGCCGCCCGTGGCGCCGGCTCCTTCACCTGCGGCGGCGGCGCTTCCTCCGCTGCCAGCCGAAGAGCTCGCACCCGATCCCGCGTCACCCCCGCTCGCCCCGCCATGGCCCGAGGTCCCACCATCGCCGTCGCCCCCCAGCCCTCCACCTTTGTCGCTGCCACATGCCAGGCAAATCGACCCCGCCAGGCATGCGATTCCCATGAAGCGCGCCGACCTGCTGGCTGAGGTGCCCACCGACGACCCTCGACGCACCGACCCAAGATTCGAGAACTCACCGCTCATACTGCCTCCCCGTCTGCTGTGAAAACCAACTCCCTGTACTCGATTCGAACTCATCACTGACGCCCTCCGAACGTGCTCGGGTCCCAGGCGTTCGCCGAACCCTTGGGTGGCGACGCCTCGGTGCTCGGCGCCTTGGCCGAAGGTGTCGGAGCTTCCTTCTCCGCACTCTTTGGATTCCGCGCGGCAACTCCAACCCAGCGCGAAGGCGCCCGTCGCTTGGGCGCTTCGCCTTCGACCGCCGCAGGACCATCACTCGGGCTGGGTGCTGGCTCGGCGCTCGCACTCACTGAGAGAGCGGTCACCACCGGCGCCGAACTGACCGGCTCCGCCTCAGGACGTCGATCGGGCGCCTCCAGCTCGGGACCGGCGAGGGTGGGCGCAGCGCGTGCGTCGCCTCCGCCCCCTCGCGCTACGATCACTCCAATCGCCACCGCACCTGCCAGAACGACGCCAGCGCCCACCATCACCCCCGCGCGCCAGCGCCGCGGCTTGGACGAGGCCGCGACCGCGCTGGCGCTGAACAGGTCGTTACCGCTCTTGAGCGATCCCGAGTCGGAGTCGCCCTCCTCACCCGAAGGCGACGGTGGCAGTGGGTCCAATGTGATCGCGCGCAATGAGCTGTAGCTACCCGAAGTGCTGCTCAGTGCCGGCGCCGGTAGATCCCGGTCAAGCGCGTCCTGCGCCTGCTTGAGCTCCTGGCGGCGCGCCGTGGCCTGCTCTCCCAGCAGCGCCCGCATGTACCCAGCGACACTCGCCTCGAAGCTACCCTCCAGCCACTCCGGTGTGGCTCGCTCGAGCGCGGAGAGCAGCTCATGCGCCGTCTGGAAGCGCTGATCCGGCGCCCGCGCGAGGGTGCGCATCACGATGGCCTCCAGCTCTGCGGGGTAGTCGCGCACGATCCGGGTCGGGGGGATCACCGGCCGCGTCAGCACATTGCGAATGGTCGCCGCGGGCGTATCCCCTCGGAACGGATGTCGCCCCGTCGTCAGGGTGTAGAGCAGGATGCCCAGCGCAAACAGGTCGGTACGTCGGTCGACCCCTTGCTGGTTCACCTGTTCCGGAGCCATGTAGGCGAACTTGCCCTTGATCTCTCCCTCCATGGTCAAGGACGAGTTGAGGTGGGTGGCCTTTGCTATGCCGAAATCGACCAGCTTCGCCGTACCGTCGTAGCCCACCAGGATATTCTGCGGAGAAATGTCACGATGCACGACTCCGAGCAGGTTGCCGGAATCGTCCCGCAGCTCGTGGGCAGCGTTCAAACCCTTGCATACCTGACCTATCAGGTTGACGGCGATGGGCATCGGAATCCCCGTGTCCCCCGCCGCCTTCCCCACCATGCTGAGAGATTCCCCGTCTACCCACTCCATCACCAAGTAGAGCAGCCCGGCTTCATCGCCCAGCTCCACCGTGGTCACCACGTTGGGGTGGTGGATCTGTGCTGCGATGGTCGCCTCCTCTAGCAGCATCTCCTCCAGCCGCTCCGTATCTATATCCGCACGGATAGTCTTGATGGCAAAGACCTTGCGAAAACCGCGTGATCCGCGCAGGCGGGCAGCCCACACCTGGGCCATCCCGCCCTTGGCGATCGGCGTCAAGAGCTCATAGCGCCCCAACACCAAGCCTGGCCGCGGCTCTGGCACCGCACATTGAACTCGAGACTCCGAGAAGTTCACCATACGCTCCTTGCTAGCCGTGCGTCCGCCGACCACCGATGGGCATGTCCGGTGCCTTCGGAGGGCGTGGCTTGTTGTTGAGGAAGTCCTCCATCACCGCCTTGCGATGAGGCAGAAACACGTCGAGCAGCGCGCTGGAGATCAGGTAGCGCGTCACACCGTCGGCCAGCTCCGTGTCCCGTTCACTCACGTGTGTGAAGCCCAGCGAAGGCGGCCAGACCAACCCGCCCCCAAGCGCGACGTTGTTGCTCAAGCGATGACATCCCGCACAACTCTGCGACTGTGCTCGCAGCACGATGTCATCAGGTGTCAACGCGCTCCCAATCCCTGCCAGCGCGAGGCCGAGGCTCTGCTGCAAGGGACCGTTCTCATCGAAATGAACGGGGTAACGCATCTCGTCGGCGAACGCGCCTGAGGCCTGGCTCTGCCCCGTATTGAACACGTCCGGGACGGAGAGCGTAATGGCGGCTAGTTCGTCAGCGGCCAACGACTCCGCTTCTCCGGGGAAGGCAGCCTGAAACGCCGCGGCCTGGGGTAGTGGAGACTCCGGCGCGAAGAGTGGACCAAAGGGGTTGGTCTTGACCGTGACCGGCGCAAACACCAGGCCCGCC
>JAUILJ010000815.1 GCA_030433055.1 Polyangia bacterium | reverse complement strand
TATGTCGAGGGTGGTGTATTGCCAGGAGGAAACTTTGTGCTCCTGGATCGGCTTGACGGGCCCGGGGATGAGAGCGCTGTCGTGATCTATCGGGACGGCAACTGGAGCCGGGTTCCGCTTCCGGTAGGCCAGCTGCGTGTCTCTCCGAGTGGAAACATCTACGCCCTGGGCGAGCACGAGTTGTTCCGCATCGACCCGTCTGGGGCCGTAGAGTCTGTCTTGCGACTGGATGACACCGAAGCAAGGTTCACGGATCTCGCCGTCAACTCGGACAACGAGATCTTTCTGGTTCTCTTCGACTTCGATCTCGAGGCTTACCAGTGCGGTGGCATCGTCCTGGCCTGGTTCGACGGCAGCGAACTGCGTTTGATGTAGGACGCCGAACCACGCAGGGCGCCGGTCAGCCTCCGAGGGCGATGCCGGCGGCCAGGTAGAAGATCGGCCCGAAGGTCACTTCGGTGTCTCCGTTGCCGCCTGAGGGCTGACTGATGAAGCCGACCTCGCCGCAGCCTCGAAGGGTCGGGGAGAGTGGAAAGCTCAGCTCCAGGAAGGCTCCTGGGCTGAAGCCCTCGACCTTGTCGAGATCGTCGGTGCTGATCGTCTGGTAGCCCAGAGCGATCCCTGGCGAGACCAGGAACGAGTCGGAGCCGAAGTGCGCGGCGAGTGTCGGAGCGAAGTTCGCCAGCGTGAGGTCGAAATCACCGGCGCCTCCAACGCTCAGCGTTGGGTACGCGAGCAACGCTTGAGCTCCGACGGAGATCTTCGGGCCAACGTAGCCTTCGATTCGCGCGAGCAGCAGCCCTCCGAGCTCCGTGTCGAAGGAATCGTCGGCTTGTTCGATGTACATCGAGCCAGGCAGCAACGCGCCTCCCTTCGCGCTGAGGGCCCAGCTTCGCTCCTCAGGCTGCGCCGCCGGAGGTGGCCCCGCCGCGGGTCCCGGCTGATAGCCCATCTGGCCTGGCGGCGGTGCGGTGCCCGGCGGATATCCGTAGCCTGGCGGTGGTTGATTGCCTTGCGGATACGCGCCGCCTGGCGGCGCAGCGCCTGGCGGAGGCGCCGCAGCTGGCGGCGGCGCAGCGCCTGCTGGTGCAATGCCAGGAGGCGGCGCAGCGCCTGGTGGTGCGGTGCCAGGCGGAGCAGCGCCCGGAGGTGCAGCACCTGGCGGCGGAGCCGGGACCATGCAGGTGCCGTTGACGCACTGCTGGCCCTCGCCACAGGATGGGTTGCACGCGTCACCTGCGGGCTGGGCCACGACGAGCGAGCTCATCGAGCAGAGGGCGACGCACGTACCTAGAGCCAACCGAGAGGAGAGTCGAAGGGTGACACGGAGCATCCCGAGGAAATAGCCGCGGGGCCGTCAGACTGGCTCTAGGCACTTCTTCCAGTCGCGAGCGTGGCGGTGTTCAGCGGTTTTCCAGCCTGGAAACACTTCGCCCGTGTTTCCAGTGGAAGAATTGCCTATGCGCCGCGAGCGTTGCCCGTTTGCCAGAGCCCAACATTCTGGGACCATGGGCTCAAAGTTCTCCCTTCGAAATCATGGCACCTCACTCGAAGCCAGCCTTCGACGCGATTTCCATGGCGGAATGCGCGTACGATTTGCATTCGAGCAAGGTCGAGTGGCTGCAGCGGATGCACGGCATCCTGGCTCCGGCGATTGAGCATGACCGAGGTGTGTTCTTGGCCGAGCTCGAGGTGACCGGCACTCCCCACGAAGACTGGGCAGCGCGCCCGAAGGCATGGGTCGGTCAAGCGAGCCGGGAGTACTTTGCGCGTGTGTGCGCCAGCCTGCGGCCCGAGCTGGTCGCGCCGCTGCTGGTCTACGCGCCGTCGGTCGACACACTGCGGGGCGTCGTGAAGCAGAAGATGGTCGACCCCTCGGTGATCGAGGAGGCAGACCAGGCGACAGGAGCCGCAGACATCTTCACGCTGATGGCTTGGACACCGGGACAGACTCGAGGTCTGGCCGCGGTCGCCCCTTCGAGCAAGCCGTGCACGATACCACTTGCGACCATCAAGCGCTGGAAGCTGGTGATGAGCCACTTCGCAGCCGGCTACCGCCTGCGCTGCGCACTGGAGGCCGAGCCGAACCTTGCGGAAGCGCCTCCTGACGGAGCCGTGCTGGATCCTCGGGGCAAAGTACTGCACGCGAGCGGCGACGCGACCAAGCGGAGCGCTCTGGCTGCGCTCTCGACGGCCGCTCGCGCCATCGACCGCGCTCGTGGACGAGCCCGCAAGCGCGCCGAGGCGCTGGAGGGTTGGACTCCGCTGGTCACGGGCCGCTGGTCATTGGTGGATCGTTTTGATCGGGACGGGCGGCGCTTCGTCGTCGCTCACGTGAACGCCGACCACCAGCTCGACCCTCGAGCGCTCAGTCCTCGCGAGCGCCGCGTGGCTAGCCGGCTTGTGCGGGGAGACTCGCAGAAAGTGATCGCCTACGAGCTCGGGGTGTCACCCAGCACTGTGGGCAACCACGTGGCCAACATTGGACGCAAGCTGGGGACGTCGTCTCAGTGGGAGACGACCTCGCTGTTGACCACGTTGCTCCAGCATCCCGACAAGCAGCTGAGCGTCGAGGGCGTGGAGCTCAGGGTCTGGACCAAGCCGTCTCCAAGGCCGCCGGTGAAGCTCACCGAGAGCGAAGCCGAAGTCTACCAGGCGCTGCTCGCCGGCGCTTCCAACACCCAGATCGCGCGGAAGCGCGGCACGTCGCCGCGCACCGTGGCGCACCAGGTCGGAGCGATCTTCTCCAAGCTCGGGGTGAGCAGCCGCCAGGAGCTTCTGGCGGCTCGCGAGCGCCGTGGGGAAGCGTAACGCGCGTCTGCGCGCGAGCGCTCCTTCCTAGGAGCGGAAATATCTATACCATTCAGAACGGCTCGAGCGTTTCGCGCCAGCTGGGGGCGCTGAACGCGCGCTGCAAGTGCTCGATCAGCCGCCGGATGCGCAGGGGCAGGCCGCGGCTCTTCGCGACGACCGCGTACACGCCGATTTCCGCGCGCCGTTTGCCTTCGAGGAGGAGCTCCGCGCGCCCTCGGGCTATGTCGTCTGCCACCATGAAGTGGGGCACGACGCAAACGGCGCTCTTCGCGATCCCCGTGCGCCGGGCTGCCTCCGAGAACGACTGGGCATCCACCACCCGGGCAAACAGCGCGAGATCGACGATGTGCTCAGCGCGTCTTGCTGGGCGCGGTCATTTTTCCGCACGGAGCACAGAAGCTGCTCGGCTGGTTCGGTGGTTACGGGGTGAGCGGCACCATCGAGCACTTCGTGAGCCACTACCACGTGCCCGCTCCGATCGCGTTTCTCGTGATCCTGGGGGAACACCTGCTGGCGCTCGCGCTTGCGCTCCCGGTGATGCTCAAGGGAGCCGGGCGGTTCGCCGTGGACGGCGCCTTGCGCAGCCGGCTCGTTCAAGGCGACCAGGCGCTCCTCACCCCCAAACCCGCCAAGAGCTCGTGAGGCGGGTTCGCTGAGCGCTCGGGTGTCGCGCTGGACCTGACTTGAGTACGCTGTCGTTGTGAGGTTGGCTGATGGAGCGGGGCTGGTCGCGGTAGTGCTGTGCTTGGTGGCTTGCCAGGTGCCAGGCGCGGGCCCCAGAGCGCGCGCCGTTGCGAGCCCCGACAAGACCGCTGGCGAAACGGCGCCTGAAGCAGAACCCGGAACGGCGCCTCGAGCGGCCCCTGAAGCGCAGCCCGCCCCGACTGCGGCGCCGAGCGTCGCCGTCAGCCAGCAGGGTGAGCCGCCGCCTTCGCGAGTGAAGGTCGAGCACGTCGACCCGGTGATCATCGAGTACGTGAGGTTTGAGGCCTCCAGCACCAAGATCCTCCCGGAAAGCGAGAAGGTCCTGGCCGCGGTGAAGGAGGTCTTGGCGGCTCACCCGGAGATCGAAGTGCTCCGCGTGGAAGGGCACACGGATGCGCAGAGTGACCACAGCTATGACGGGCTGCTCAGCGAACGCCGAGCGGCAGCGGTGGTGCGCTGGTTGGTCAGCCACGGCATCGACAAGCAGCGCCTGCACGCGAAGGGCTATGGTCACGATCGGCCGCTGCGACCGAGCGATACCTCCGAGGGCCAGCAAGCGAATC
>JAUILJ010000814.1 GCA_030433055.1 Polyangia bacterium | reverse complement strand
AGCTACGTCACGATGAAGACCTGGGATGGACGCCGCCGGGTATTCCCCATCACCTTCTTCCTCGACAACCAGTTCGAGAACTGGACCAAGAACGACACCCAGAAGACCACCATCGTGATGATCCACACCGACTACCGGGTTCCGGTGGAGCAGGTGCGAAAGAAGCTCGAAGAGATCGTCGAGGCCCGCGAAGAGTGGGACCACGAGTCCGTGCGCTTGGTGGTCTACGACGCCACTCAGCAGACGATCCAGCTGCGGGCCACGGCCAGCGCGACTGACGCTGGCAGGGCCTTCGACCTTGGCTGCGCCATCCGCGAGCAGCTGATCGACTACTTGCAGCAGCTAGACGATGGCAAGTACCTGCCGCGCACGCGGGTGGAACTGCCTGGCGCAGGCGAGGACGAAGCCGAGCCCTCGAGCTAGTCAGGGGTCAGCTGATCTCTGGCAGTCCAGCGACCAGCGCCGCCAGGTCGGCCGCCTGAGCTCCCTCGAAGGGCACCCCTGCGAAGGCCTCCAGGGCGCGCTCGGCCGCACCGCTCGTCAAGCGGCGCTCGAACTCGAGGCTGGCCGCGACGCTGGTAAGAATATCCCCACGGAAAGAAACATGAAAGGACCCGCTCGGCTCTGCGACCCTGCACGCCAGCTCGACGACTCCAATCGGAACCTCCCGAGACTCGAAGCGCTCAGACTCAGAGCGCTGGTCGGGGCAAGCCTGCATTTCGACCGGCGCTGGCTCCTGGCTCGCCTGCTCTGCCGCTGGCACCTCGAAGGCACCCCGCAGCCGCTCGTGCAGCCGCTCAGCCAGGGCCATAGAACTCTCGTCCGCCCGCTTGGAGCCCGCGTCACGCAGCGCCTCACGCAAGCAAATGGGCGCGCGCCCATTGAAGCCGTCGAGCGGCGCCGCAGCCTCGAGCCCAACCCACGCCTCGAGGACCCACGCGCCACCGGACGTGACGTCTAACCCCAAGACCCCCGCGGGACGTCGCGACAGGGTGAAATGTTCGCGCCCGAAATAGTGCGCCTTCGCGCCGCAGCCGTTGTACGCGCGGAGCAAGCCGCGCACTGTGCGGTTGATGAAGTTTCCGGCGTGGGCGTCGCTGTAGAGGGTGCTCGCCGCGGGGACCCCGATGACCTGGTGAATCGCCCGCTTCGACACCAGCAGGCTCACCCCACTGGTCGCGCGTCTTTCCGTACGGTACTGAACCAGACCGGGATGGCGCATGCGAACCTGCTCCTCCCGCTGAAGCGCGCCCAGCACCAGCGATTCACCCGTCACGAAGCTGGTCGCGACCCACGGCTGTTGGGAGTCCTCCACCGCCCGCGCGATGGAGCGAGTGCGGGCGATGGCTCCGGCAACATCTAGCTCCGCGACCTCGGGCCAGTTCACTTTCACAGGTCCCCCACCACGCTCAGCTGATAGTCGCCTCGCTCCTCGTCGTACGTCGCAGTGATCAATAGCGGACGGCAGCACACAGCGCAGTCTTCGACGTACTGCTGGTGCTCACCACCGCCTGGATCTGGATAGCTGTCCACCAGCTCGAAGCAATACGGGCAGCGCGCGCCGTCTTCGGTCATCACGTCACAGCTCCAGTCCGAGGGTGTTCACCACAGACCAATCTGTGGACTCCACACCGCCCGGAGGCAAGCTGTCGTAGCGCATCGAGAGGCTCATTCCCGCTTTGAGCACCCCGGTGACGGCAAAGTCCCCGCTCAGCTGGCTGAACAAGCGGTGGTCGCTGGGCTCGTCGAAGCGAGGTTGATAGTAGGTGGTCGACACCAGCGTGACCCGCTCGTCGACCAGCCAGCTGAACGTCAGGTAGCTGCTCGAGCGGTGCACCGTGGCTGGGCGGCTCGGCGGAGTGACGTCGTCTCCCAGCTGGGTGTGCTCGAGCATGTACGCCGTCGCGACGAAGGCCTGCAGCGTGTCCGCGTCGAACAGGCGAAACCGCGGCCCAATGCCCACCAGCTCGCGTAACCGCACGGCAATGAACTTGTTGCTCTCGAGCTGGCCAAACAGCTCACCCCAGATGCCGTCGGTGAGTTCGTAGTTGTAGCGGGCGTGAGCGAAGGACCGCCGGACCTGGGTCTCACCGTCCAGGTGGCTGTAGTCGCCGCTGGTGGCAAAGAACCCCAGGTGGCGTCCGCTGCGGCCAGCCAGCTGCAAGCTGGCGCCCCAAACCACGCCTTCGGTGTTGCCGCCGTAAGCCTTGAGCGAACCGTCGAGCTTCGCCGCCAGGCTCCGCGACTGCTCGCCCTCCCGGTCACCCTGCAGGCTCCCCAGCTTGCGCCGCAGCGCCTCCGTGTCCACCTGAGCGACGGCAGAGCTCGGCCACAGCCAGCCAAGCAGAACGAGGCACATTGGACCGGAGACAAACGGCGAGAGGCGCACGGTGATCGATATAGATCAATCCGCACGCCTCGCTCAAACCGAGCCGCCCCTGCCGGGGAGCCGCCCGCCTAGTTCATTCCGCTGCGGCGCCGGCCATCCCCGCTTCAGCCTGCTCCGCCTCGGCGCGTTCGAGCGACTCGAATGGATCCTCCCAGTTCTCGTACTGCAGGATATCCAGCGCAGCGAAGCGCTCACGCTGACGGTCCGAGAGCAAGCCGATGCGCTTCACGGCAGGGACGATCTTGGAGAACAAGATCTGCCGGAACTGCTTCTGCCCCTCGTTGTTCTTCGCGATCTCGCAGCACTCGTCGACTGGGTAGCCGAGCTTCTCCCACATCTGCTGGAAGAGGAAGCGATCGCGCATGAGCACCGCAGCCTCGTAGATGAAGTCCTCGCGCTCCTGGCGTTCCTTCTCCGTGACGTCGTTGTAATAGTCCCGCAGGCTGAGCACGCCGTAGGCGACGTGCCGCGCCTCGTCTTGAATCACGTACGTCGTCAGATCGCGGAGCAGCGGCTCCTCCACCGTCTTGGCGGTGACGCCGAAGGCCGCGAGCGCAAGGCCCTCCACCATGATCTGCATGCCGAGCAGCTTCATGTCCCAGCGCGAATCCGTGAGGATCAAGTCGAGGAGCTTCTTCAGGTAGGGACTCACCGGGTACGAGAAGCCGACTTTCGTGTGGAGGTAGCGATCGAAGACCTCGACGTGCCGCGCCTCGTCCACGACCTGAGTACCAGCGTAGAGCTTGGAGTCGAAATCGGGGACCGAGTTGACAAGCTGAGCCGCCGCCAACAGCGCGCCCTGCTCACCGTGCAAGAACTGAGACTGCGTCCACGACGCCATCTCCTTGCGCATGACAACGTGCTCCTGCTCCGACATCTTGTTGTAGATCTCGGACCCGAACAGCGGGTGCATGAAGTCCGGCACCGCCTGGCGCTCGATGTCCACATCCTGGCTCCAGTCCAGACGCACCTCAGCGTCCCACTGGAGCTTCTTTGCCTTGCGGTAAAGGTCGCGGAGGTCCTTGCGTGTCTCCTGGTACGTCCAGTTAAACGTGACGTCCAGCTCCGCCATGATGTGCTCGATGTCGATCTGCGGCGCGGCTTCGCTCATGACTACTCCTCCGTTGCCCCTCTCAGGCTCACGATGATCAGCAAGAGGCACGGGTGGCTCCGGCCTCGCAGACAAAAGATGAAGTGAGCTTCACCTTCCGTCCAACAAAAAGCGAAGCCGGCTTCACTTTTCGGCCGTTTCAGCTAAATAAGCCTGATGGCGAACTCCAAGGGCCCGTCCGATAGCCCGGCCGATCTGCTGGATCTGGCTGTCGGTGAGGTCGACGACCCACCCGAGAGCGGTCGCGTGGTGCCCCTGCATGGCGACGGCCGCAAGAGCAAGAGCATCCCGCCACCCACGCGCCATCGCCGCTCATTCTCTCAGCAGCGCGCCCACGACACCTACTCTGCTTTGATCCGTGCGGCAGCGATCGTGTTCGCGCGCATGGGCTTCGACAGTGCGCAGACGACGGATATCGCCCAGGAGGCTGGAGTCAGCGTCGGTACCTTCTACCGCTACTTCGCCGACAAACGTCAGGCCTTCATCGAGATGATCACGGAGCACCTCGAGGACGCCTACGAGCGCATCCTGGCCAATCTGAGCCCTGAGGTGTTCGCAGCAGAGCGTGATCGCCAGGCCGCGGTG
>JAUILJ010000813.1 GCA_030433055.1 Polyangia bacterium | reverse complement strand
CGCGGGTGTCGGCCCCGCAGGCGCATTGACTCGCGCTACCCCACGGATCACGGCGGAGCAGATCGCACGCTTCCACCACGCGACGGCGGAGCAACCGAAACTCCTGAACATGCAAGCGGCGCGCTCGAAGCTGGCCGTTCAAGGGATTGGGCCGCTGCCGTCGAACCCACCTCCGCCGCGCCCCCCTCAAGGCCAAGGAGAAGACGGTGACGCGGCTGCGCGCCTCGAGGCCTCTCCCCCCGTGCGCGGATCCCAGCTGAGCCAGCAGCTGAGTCCTCGCTTCGACCTCTCAGGGCTCGAATCGCTGACCCCCATCGGCATCGCGAACCAGCTGGCACCAGCGGGCCTCGTCGGCGCGCCCTTTGCGATCCTGTGGGAGCACGATCCCACGGCGCTGAGCTACGACCTCAGCATCAGCGATGGCGCCGTCGACGTGTTCACGACTCAGATCACCGCGACCTCAGCGAGCTGCGGTCTGCTCGGCCAACCTTGCAGCCTCGAGGGTGTCAACCTCAGTGCGGGCCAGTACACCTGGCGCGTGCGTTCCATCGACGCGCAGGGCACGCCAGACGCTTGGAGCGCCGATCTCCCATTTGCGGTCGATGGGAGCGCGCCCACGCCGCTCTTCCCCGCGGCAGAGGTCAGCGAGGCGCGTCCGAGCTTCGTCTTCACTGCACAGCCTGCCGCGACGCAGTACGAGCTCACTCTAGTGGACGGCGCCGGTAGTGAGACGCTCGTCGTCCCTGGCGCGGCTGGGGCGTGCAGCTCCGGCCGCTGCGCCCTCGATGCGCCGCGGGACGTCGCCCCGGGCGCCGCGCTGTGGAGCATCCGCGCGGATATCGGGGGCACCTGGACCAGTCCGCTGGGGCTCGCCTTCTCGCGCGGCCCGATCGCGCCCCTCGGCGCGGTCACGCCCCAGGCGCCCACCACTCAGGTTGCGCCCCCCGTCAAGTACGAGTGGTCCGCAGATCCAGGCGCGCAGGGCTACGAGCTCGAGGTCCGAGACGCCCTGGGCTCCATGCTCTTCACCCTCGATGTCCCGACGGCCGATGCGGGATGCAACGCAGCCCAGCTCAGCTGCTCGCTGACGCCCGCTCAAGCCACGGGGCTCGGCGACTTCAGCTGGCGAGTCCGGTCGACCAACGTGATCGGCGACGTCGGCCCCTGGACGCCGTTCACCGCCTTCAGCGTCTCGCAGCTTCCATCGGCGCCAACGATCTTGGCGCCCATCGGCACGCTGCACGACTCGGTGCCCATCTACAGCTGGACAGGCCAGGGTAACATCACGAGCTACGAGCTGCGCGTCACAGACAGCCTCGGCGGAGTGTGGTCCGAGACCGTGTCGCCCGCCGATGCCAGCTGTACCGCGGCGAGCTGCAGCTTCACGCCGGCGCACGTCCTGAGCACTGGTAGCCACACGGTCTGGGTCCGCGCCGTCAACACCTACGGCGAGGGCGCCTGGAGCGCACCCGAGCAGTTCTACCTCGTAGCGAACGCCACCGGGCAAGACGACACCTGGGACGACCCCAACGCCGATCCCGTCGGCGATCAACGCCGCGCGGAACCGAGCCCGTACCAGGAGTTCGAGAACCGCATCCGCTACCAGACCTGGAACTACGACTGGCTCGGCAACACCACCGAGACCGACGACGACGCGAAGGGCTTCTACGAGCGCAGTCTTGGCACCATTTCCAATGGTCCGGTTGGGGGTAAGGCCTACCAGCTCAACAGCGCAAGCAACCGGAGCAGCGGCGGTACCAAGGAAGGCGAGCTAGCGGCGACCTACGACGTCACTGGCAACCTGACGGAGCTGCGTGTCGACCGCGAAGGGACCTGCACCCCAACCGGAAAGTGCAGCCAGATCTATCGCTATGAGTGGGATGAAGTCGGTCGTCTGTTGACGGCCCGGCGCTGGGACTTCGAGCGCGTGGACGCCAACACCCAGCCGGGCCCGACCGAAGACGTCGAGCTCCACTACGCCTACGACGCGAGCGACATGCGCGTGAGCAAGCGCGCGGTGGATACGCAAGGTGAGGAGAGCTACACGCTCTACATCTTCGGCAGCCTGGAACTGCGCCGCACCGAGTGGAACACGACCGAGCAAGACTTCCATCTCGATAAGCAAACCGAGGTTGCGTACCTGTTCGCGAACGGCGTGCGCCTGGCGCGCCTGGCCTACGAAGAGCCTGGCGACGTACCGTCGATCGGCGGCGAAAACCTGCACGTCTTCTTCGAGCTAGGGGACCACCTGGGTAGCACCAGCGTCGTCCTCGACAAGGCAACTAGCGAGCTGGTCGAACGGTCGACTTACCAAGCCTACGGCGGTGGCGAGAGCGACTACCGTCCTGAGCGCTGGAAGCATTTCCGGGAGGATTATTGCTTCACCGGGAAGGAAGAAGACGTCGAGGTCGGCCTCATCTACTTCGGCAAGCGGTTCCTGAATCCGCTACTGAACCGCTGGATTTCAGCGGATCCACTCGCTGTGCACGGGCTCGGGGCTGACCCGAATTTGTATGCGTATGTTTCGGGGAGGGTGTTGCAGGCGGTTGACCCGATGGGTCTACACGCTACCGTCGCTGTAGAGGAGGATAAGATAACGGTTAGCACAAGGATTCTCGTCAAGGACTCGACTGGCAGGAATCCAGCCGCGGTGCAGCGCGACGTCGTCGACATGCAAAAGCAGCTTGAAGGTGTATTCCAGAACAGGAAGATTAAGATCAATGGGAAGGAGTATGAGGTCGAATACAAGATTCAAGTCTTGGCGTACACGCCCAACATGGTGAAAAGAAAGAGCGATAACGTGGTGACGATAACCGACCGCACAACCGGAACGGGAGATGGCAAGATGAACATCGCCAAGGACCGAATCCGCGGCGACTACACCTTTGCTCACGAAACGGGGCACTTGCTAGGACTGGGGGAGCAATACTATAACGTATATGATCGAAAACCCATTACGACACGAGATGGGAAGATCGATGTGTCCAAAGCCCCGATGTCAAAGGCATTTTACGCAAAGTCCTTTAAGGGGATGGAGCACAATTTGATGGGTGATCCCACAAACAGCTCTTCGGACCTGGAGGACTGGCAGGTCCAGGAAATCGTCAAACCCGCAGTTCAGAAGCACGAAGCGAGCGGGAAGGCTCGCACTTCTACATGGTTTCGCAACGGGGAGCGGGCGGTAGCAACCACAAAGCGCGACAGGTGGCGCGCTTTCAACCGCGAAATGCAAGGGTGCGATCGAGGCGGCCCGTGTCGTTATGGACCCGTTTGGAACGCCTATGTTCAGGCGTGGCTCGACGGCGAGATAAATACGCTTGATGGGGCATTTGACCTCGAGAAGGACTGGCCAGAAATCGCAAGGCAGAAGGGCTGGTAGATCCCCAGGATTGACTTTGAGAGAGAGCTTGCCAAAGTTTTGTCATGGGTCAACGATCACCGTCGGCAACGCTAATGTGTCTACTCATCGGAGGGTGCGCTCCTGTATCACCGCGCGCTCCGAGCGTTGGGCCGGAAAGGAACATCTCGGACCGTGGCTTGCCAGGTTCTTCGCGCACATCATCGACACAACAGCCTAGTCGGATTTCCCAGTTGAATGAGCGAGCTGACGCGGCCGAAGCAGAGGCAGCGAAGCTTGAAGGCAGTGGCGATGGCCCCGTGGACAATGGTGAGCTAAGTGCCGTGGAGGGAACGGGAACCTTTTCTGGACTTGTCCTAAACATTCCCGGACAGGTCACGGAGATCTTCCTCTGTAGTGTAGATTTTACCGTTCACACTTCCCTCGATTACGTGCCTGGCCCTGAGCTTCGGAGTGGTGACTATGTGCAGGGTCGTGGTCGACTGGTGATCGGAACGAGTCTTCCGTTGCAGAGACAGCTGACGGTCCTGTCAATTTCCGTGCAGGACCAATCAAGAAACTGCCCCGCATCCTCGAAGCGGGCCCGTTCACTGAACTTACAGCGCGCTGCCGAGCTCCGAGATGAGGCGCGTCGTCTGCGCGACGAGGCAACCAGATTGAAGCGGGGGAAGTAGAGGCTTGATAAGCTCATACCGACCTGTTGTGTCGCACATGACTGTTCAGCGGCGAATGGGGC
>JAUILJ010000812.1 GCA_030433055.1 Polyangia bacterium | reverse complement strand
TCTCTTGTTTGATCGTTCGGAGTTCCTCGATCGAATCCTTCTCGAGTTGCCAGTGTGCAACCAGTCCGTCGAGGGTCTCCCCGATGTTTGCGAGGTCTTCCTCGATTGCGTCGAGCCGCGTACGGGATGCTGGGTCGTCTTCCTTCGCCAGCGCCTGACGTTCGATCTCGAGTTGCCGACGGCGACGCTCGAGCGTGTCGATTTCATCGGGCATGGAGTCGATCTCGATACGCAGCTTCGACGCCGCCTCATCAATGAGGTCGATTGCCTTGTCAGGGAGTTGTCGAGCCGTCACATACCTGTCTGACAGGACCGAGGCAGCGATGATTGCCGCATCGGTGACTCGGACTCCATGGTGAACCTCGTATCGATCCTTGAGCCCACGGAGGATTCCGATCGTGTCCTCGACCGATGGTGGTTCGACCATGACCGGCTGGAACCGACGCTCGAGCGCTGCGTCCTTCTCGAAGTACTTCTTGTATTCGGCGTACGTGGTGGCCGCGACCGTGCGCAGCTCGCCGCGTGCGAGCGCGGGCTTGAGCAAGTTGGCAGCATCACCACCACCCGCAGAACCACCAGCGCCGATGATGGTGTGAGCCTCGTCGATGAACAGCACGATGGGCGTGGGCGACGACTTGACCGCCTCGATCACCCCCTTGAGTCGGTTCTCGAACTCACCCTTCACCCCTGCACCGGCTTGGAGAGCGCCAAGGTCGAGAGACATGACCTTCACGTTCTTGAGCTGGGCCGGCACCGTCCCTTCGACAATGCGCTGGGCGAGGCCCTCGACCAACGCCGTCTTTCCAACGCCCGCCTCACCCACGATGATCGGGTTGTTCTTGCGGCGCCGAACGAGGATCTCGATCATCTGGCGGATCTCCCGCTCGCGACCGAAAATCGGGTCCAGCTCTCCGTTCCGGAAACGCTGAGTGAGATCAGAGGTGAAGCGCTGCAGTGGGCCGTCACCCGGAGCGCCCGCAGGGCCGCCTGGACCAGCGCCCTTCGCGCCGGTCTGAGTGGCGGCAGCCTGCTGAGCCGCCTCCCCGCTCATCGCCGCGATCACGGGCAGGTCCTTGCGCAGCTCATCCCGAGGGATCTGCTCCAGAGCCGGGAACTCCACCGGCAAATAGCGGTTGGGCGACTGCACCAGGCGCACGAGCAGCGCCCCGGAGCGGAGCAGGTTATCCCCTAGCTCCGTGGATGCGTACAGCCATGCATCCTGTATCCACTCCAACAGCAGCGTGCTGAACGTCGGCTTGCCGGGGTTCCCCGACTTCATTTCCCCGATGTAACGCCCGAGGGTGGCTCGGAGTACCTCGCCGTTGACGTTGTAGTGCGCCAAGGCGGACGTGATGTCGCTCTGCGGGTCCTCGAGTAGCGCCATCAAGACGTGCTCGACGGTGACCTCATAGTGGCGATGCGAAACGCAACTCGAAGCGGCAGCCTCGAATGCTTTCGTGCAAGTCGTGTTCAGCTTCCGCAGCAGTGTACGCGGGTCGGCGATCAGCATGTTATCCCCTGCTCTTTGTCGGCTCTGCTCGAGGCCCACCCTCGAGAGCCGCCCACGATAGCCGAAGGGAGTGCGAACCCACAGCCCCGAGGGCAGACTGCGTTCATTGAGTCTTCCCGCCGCCTGGAGCAGCGCTCTTTCCTGCTGCAACGGCAGCCCAGTCGCTTCGGGGCTTGGCAGGCTTGCCGCTTCTGGGCTCGTCAGCCCTGCCGCTCTGGGATGTTGCGCCTCGTCGCTTGGCTGGTGCCGCAGCGCCGGGCTGCTTCGATGTAGGTGCAGCGTCTGGCTTGGCAGCCACAGGCGGGGTCACCAGCGCTGGCAGGAGCCAAGGATCCTTGTCCCGAGCGCTGTCGCGCCTCGCGGCGCTGAGCTGCGGTGGGAACTCCGCGGGCGCTGATGGCAGCTCATCCCGCCCCCAATCGAAGCTCGAGGGGACATGACGATGCAGATCGTCCGAGCCGTAGCCGCTCATGACCTGAGCCAGCAGCATGCGGGCTCGACCGGCGCTCCCGGCTGGAACCTGGATCGTCAGATCGCGGGTGACGCTGGGCACGAACTCGCTGAGAATCGCGGGATTGAGCAGCCGGATTTGGTCGAGGCTGGTGCCAGACGCCCGCGCGACGAGCGAGAGATCCATACCCGCAGGCACCTGCATCTGTGCGGGATAGATCGGCGCCTCGGGCGTGACGTCGCCCATCTGGAATGCGTCCCGGTTCTTCAACACCAGCGCGGTGGCAAGGACCAGAGGCACGTACTCCGCGGCGGACTTCGGGAGCTCGCCATCGCCAGAGAGCAGCTCCCAGAAGCTCTTCTCTCCAACATCGGGGACGCGAGAGATGGTGGAGTCTCCAGCGTGGAACGCCGCCAGCGCCAGCTCCCACGTTCCATACTTCTCGTGAAGATCTGCGAGGCGCTTGGCCACGGCGCGGGTGGCCAGCTCGACATCTCGACGCTCGTCGTAGTTTGGCTTGACCATCAAGCCGTAGAGCACGGCTTCCGTGGGAGACAGCTGCCACAACCCGGCGTCACCCCGTGTCGACACCGCGTTGGCTTGGAAGCCACTCGACGCGAAGACGACGGACACCAGGTCTTCGGGGAGCGCGTTCTCTCTCAGGATCTGCAACACCAAGTGCGAGTAGCGCCCACTTGCCCTGACTGCGGCTTCGACCCGCTTACGCATCTTGGGGTCGCTGGTGAGGCTCGCGACCCGTTGCTGGACCACCGGGTTGTAGTCCACCGGGAGATCCGGGAGCGTATAGCCTTTGGTCCAGTCTGGGGTGCCGTGGGCTAGAACCGCCCGCTCCTCTGGAGTGAGGGCGGAGTGAGCTTCGTCCACACGAGGGGCTTCATCCTCGGCCTGGAGCTTCGCCTCCAGAGCTTGCAAGCGAGCAATCCCAGTCAGCCCTTCGGTCGACGGAGGATTGGCCGCAGGTGTGGTGCGGGGCTTGACTACCCGGGCTGGACGCGGTTCGAGCTTGGCGACCGGCATTGGCGGCGCTGCAGCCGGCCGAGCTACCGCCAAGCCGCCGCCGACTACCAGTCCGGCCACCACGGCGCATGCCTTGGCCACCGTTTGACGCTGCATGGCGGCAACTTCGCACAACCCGTCTCAGCAGTAGAAATAACCAACGAAAAGAAATCGCGCGGCGCCGTGAGCGCCCCCTGATCAGGACGCCTGGTCGAGCGCGTCGCCTGGGGTCGACACCCCAAAAACGCCGCGGTCACGTGCCTCTGGCAGTTGCTAGCCGTTGAGAATGCGCCCTGATAGACTCCAAACCGTGTCAGCCGGCTATGGCGTGCGCGTCACCAACACCAAGACTGGCTCGAGTTTGGAGCGCACGTTCGCCAAGCTACCGATTCGCGTCGGTCGCAACGCGCTGAACGACCTGCGCCTCGACCTGCCCTTCGTCTCCGACTTCCACGCCGTGATCGAGATGCAAAACGGCGAGGTGATGCTGCGCGATCTGGGCAGCACGAACGGCACGATGCTGCGCGCCACGGGGCGGCTCCAGCCGAACCAGGTGATCAGCCTGCGCGAGCACAACTATGAGTTCGCCATCGTGTCGGTGGTGATCACCGTGTACTCGACCCAGGTCGAGCCGGAGCCCACCAGCGCACGGCGTGTCGGTGTGGCGAGCTACGCATCACCTCAGGTTCTCGAGTCGGCGCGCCCGGCACCGGCCCCCGCAGCGAGCAACCATCTAGAGGCCTACGGCGCCTACCGCAGGGGCTGGACCGAGTTGATGAGCAACATCAACGAGAGCATCGGGCGCTACCCGCCCGAGCAGCGGGTGGCCGCGTTGCAGGCCATGGCTCGAGAAATGCCGGCCCTACTGCAGGAGCCGGACTTCCAGCGGCTGGCCGCGTCGCTGGGGTCCCCGATCCCCCACGCACCGCGGACGACGACCCGCGAGGAGGCCGTGGCGCTCCAGGGCCTGAAGGAGCTGGCGAGCGACCTGGTGCCCAGCCGGGGCAGCCCGGAGAGCGTCGACGATTTGGTGATCTTTCTGACCAAGCTGCGGGAGGTCATCACGATCTTCCTCCAGACCTTCGTTCCGCTCCGGGACGGCTACCGGCAGTTCCGCTCGG
>JAUILJ010000016.1 GCA_030433055.1 Polyangia bacterium | reverse complement strand
AGCCAAGCCCCTGATCGACCGTCTCGTCGACGGACTCACGCCACAGCGCACCTTTTGGCGGCTTCGCTGCCTTGGCAGGCGCGGCCTGGGCACTCGCGTGAGGATAGTCGACCGGCGGCTCGCTGCCGCCACAGGCAACCAGCGGGAAGGCCAGCGCCATCAGAAGGATCTTACGCATCCCTGCGGGCCTGCCACGCTGGGTGCCGAATGGCCAACTTTGGCGCCCTAGATCCCGAGTTCCCGGTGCACGACGTCGCGAATCAGCGCGGAGGTATCGTCTACCGCCCCCTCCCCGGGGACGTGAACCACGTGATCGCCAGGCAACAGCGCCTCTGCCTCGAGATAGAGCCGAGCCAAACGCGCTTGGATTTCGCGCTTCTCGAACAGCTCTTCGCTGCCTCCCCGGCGACCGCGCCGCTCCTCAGCCACCTCCGCCGTCACGTCGAGCACGATGGTGAGGTCCGGGCGCATCGCGCGCGCGTTCAGCTCCCGAATCCACGGAACAACCTCGGCCCCACCGGGCGCGGTCGCGGACTGATAGGCCAGGCTCGACAGATCATAGCGGTCACTGATCACGATCGCGCCGTCTTGGAGAGCTGGCAAAATCAGTGAGTCAAGGTGGTCGAGCCGGTCCGCGGCGAACAGCAGCGCCATCGTCGACCAAGCGAACGGGCGGACGGTGTCGCCGTCCGCCACCATCAGTCGGCGTTGCAGTACCTGTCGAATGAGAAAGCCCACGGGGCCATCGGTCGGCTCACAGCTGGTCCGGACCTCATGTCCATCTTTCCTCAAGGATTTGGAGAGCAGCTTCGTGTGAGTCGTGCTGCCGCTGCCGTCGATGCCTTCGAGTACGATGAACCGCCCAGGTAGACCGTGTGATGAGTTCAAGCTTCCTCCGCGATTGGCGCTGGGTCCTCACCGAGCACCACATTGTCAATCAGGCGAGTTTGGCCGCACTTTGCCGCCACCGCTAGCAGCGCGCGATCGGCGCAGCTTTCCTTCGTGGAAAGCGGAGCGATGGTGTCAGCGTCCGTGAGGGTGACGTAGTCCTGCTCGAGGCCCGCCTCGCGCAAGCTCGACTCGACCATGTCGACCAGCACACCCACGCTACGCTCCCCACGATGGTGAGCTCGAACAGCGCGCGACAGCCCTCGAGCGATGCCCAGAGCAGACTCACGCTGTTCCGCGCTCAGGTAGGCATTGCGGGAACTCAGAGCGAGTCCGTCGCCCTCGCGTACCGTGCGCTCTCCGACGACCTGCACCGGCAGCAGCAGGTCTTGGGTCATGCGCTGGATGACCTTGAGTTGCTGGTAGTCCTTGCGACCAAACACCGCCGTACACGGCCCGGCGACGCTGAACAGCTTGGTCACGATGGTGGTCACGCCCTCGAAATGAGTCGGACGTGATTCACCGCACAAGGCCTGCGTTAGCCCGCTGACTCGCACCCGAGTTCGCTCGCCAGGCGGATACATGGCCGAGACCGAGGGCGCGAACACCAAACGAGCACCGGCGCTCTCGACTTTGGCGACGTCGCCCTCGAGATCCCTGGGGTAACGATCCAGGTCCTCGTTGGCCCCGAACTGGGTCGGGTTGACGAAGATGGTGACCGCGACGACATCTGCCAGTTCCCGGGCGCGCTCCACCAGGCGCAGGTGCCCCCGGTGCAGCGCTCCCATCGTTGGCACCAGGCCGAGGCGGCCCCCGCGCCGCACGTCTTCACATGCGGCGCGGAACTCCTCGAGGTCATGGATGACCCGTATGCTCATGATTCATCGCTCGCTGGGCCGTATACCGGACGCTGCGGCGTACCCGTCTCTGCAGCGGGCTTGCCGACGCCGTAGCAGTGCTCTTCGGCAGGGAAGGCTCCGCTCCGGACCTCGCTCACGTAGTCCTCGGTAGCCCTGCGGATCTCCGCTCCGAGCTGCGCGAAACGCTTCACGAACTTGGGCTTGAAGTCCTCGAACATCCCGAGAAAATCGTAGCAAACCAGCACCTGGCCGTCACAGTCTGGTCCGGCGCCAATGCCGATGGTTGGAATGCTCAGCGCCTGGGTGATTTGCCGGCCGAGATCGGCAGGAAGGCCTTCGAGAACGATGGCGTAGGCGCCGGCGTCCTGTACGGCCTTGGCGTCTTCCATCACACGACTCGCCGCGTCGTCTCCCTTGCCCTGAACGCGAAAGCCGCCCATCGCATGGATGGACTGCGGAGTGAGACCTACGTGCCCCATCACGGGGATCCCCGCGGCAACGATTCGCGCGATGGTTTCAGCCACCGCTACTCCGCCTTCGAGCTTCACGGACTCGCCAGCGCCTTCTTTCATCAGGCGCCCTGCAGCTTCCAGCGCCTTCTCGCTGGACACTTGAAAACTCATGAAGGGCATGTCCAGTACGAGGTGCGCGCGCTGAATACCCCGCGCGACCATTCGGCCGTGGTAGCAGATCTCCTCGAGCGTGACGGGCAACGTACTCGAGAGGCCCTGCACGACCATCCCCAGGGTATCGCCCACGAGCAGTACGTCGGCCCCGGCTTCGTCGAAAAGCCTGGCGAACGTAGCGTCGTACGCGGTGAGTGTGGTGATCTTTGGACCCGATTGCTTCCGGCGCCGTAGCTCCGGAACGGTGACCTTCTGATTCATGATGGACCTCTGGGGTTTGTTGCTTCGGTTTCAGCGCTTGGAGCGTTCGCACGTCTCCCTACGCTGGGTGGTCGCTACCCCAGAGCTGCGCCGAGGCCAAGCACGGCGAATGCTCTCGGCTCAGCCCTTCGAACGTCGACGGGTTCCGGACGAATGCACACCAGGCTCGGCAACACTTCCTCCGTTGACGACTTCGGCGATCACCGGCTCCCGCCCGACGCTGCCCAGGTTCTCCAAGACCACGCGGACGAGCTCGGACATCGGAGCCAGCTTGTCGACGACGGGGCCTAGCGCCCGGGCGTCGCGCCGCAGCTGATCATCGCGAGAGGCCGTGAAGAACACACACGTCCTCGCTTTCCCCGTGGCCAGTAACTCGCGCGCCAGCTCGACCCCGGAGCCGTCGGGCAGATCGATATCCATGACGACGACATCGAACGACGGATGCTCGCTCACCGCGCTCGCCGCACGCTGAACGCTGCCAACACGTACGACCTCGTGTCCGGTGCTACGTCGCAGCGCGATCGCCACCACTGTAGCCAGTGGCGGGTAGTCTTCGACTACTAGAACTCGGGTCACCGAGTGAAGTCTAGCGACCGATGGGCGCCAAGACAGCTCCGATTCTGCCTGAACCGTCATTCCTTGCGGCACAGACCGTGGAAACACGAGCCCGCTTGCCGCCAAACCTCCAATTCGCCTGGGCCACGGCCTCGCTGAGCGTCTTTTGGCCTGGATGGCCAGCGTTGGCGACTCAGCCCGTTCCGAGTGCTGGGTCAGACGGCGGATCGGAGGGCCGAAATGTGGCGCCGTCGCGCAAATCAGGTGCAAAAATCGGGGAATCCACGGGTGCCGCCAGGGCTTTTACCCTGGGGAGCACGTAAGATAGGGCGACATGCAGAATCAGGGCGGAAACGAGCCGACGCAGTTTCACGACCGCTTCGAGCGCTGGGCGGGCAGGGTGCGCAGACGCATGCTGCTGTCCCGCGCGTTGACGGGGCTCGCATATGGACTGCTCGGCGGCGTGGTCGTGGCGGGCGGCGCCTGGTGGCTTCGGGAGAGCGCTGCGCGCCCCTGGGCAGCGACGCTGGGGCTGGTTGGCGTCATTGTCGCGGTCGCGTGGGCAGCACGCAGCCGCTGGTCGGATCGGGATGTGGCCCTCTTCTTGGACGCTCGCCTGACGGGGCATGAGGTCATCAGCACCGCCGTCGAACTCCGGAGCGAAGCCGAGCGCAACGACGTAGCTCGAGAGCTCGTGGTGAAGCAAGCCGCGCGGAAACTCGAAGGCTCCGATCCGAAGTTGGCGAGGCCCAAGCTGCTGATGAAGCGCCACGGTCTCGCCCCGCTGGCAGCGATCGGTATCGCGTACTTCAGCACCATCGGCCTCCCCCCCGAGCCACCCGCCCCTCCCGAGCCGCCTGGCGTGGAGATGGTCCAAGTCGATGAGCTCAAGGGCCTGGAGAAGATCATCGAACTGGAAAAGCTCGACGCGAAGGACGCCGAGCAGCGCAAGCGCCTGGACGCCATCGCCAAGGAGGCCCGCAAGCTGCGGGAGGATTTGAAGAACGGCCTGGAGAAGCGCGAGGCCCTCGCCCGCATCGCCAAGCTGCGCGACGAGATCGCCGCGGAGAAGATGGCCCACGGGGACGCCAAGAACCGCGCGGGCCTTGAAGCGGCGCTGAACAAGCTGAAGCAGAACAAGAAGACCGAAGCTGCCGCGAAAGCCTTGGGCGAAGGGGACCTCACGCAGTTCGACAAGGAGATGCAGAAGCTCGCCAATCAAGCCGAACAGGCAGATCGCGACGCAGCCAAGAAGGCCCTGGAAGAGGCGGCGAAGGCTGCCCGCGAGAAGGGGGCTGAAGACGTCGCGAAATCCCTCGAGGAGCAAAAGAAGCTGTTCGAGGAGCGCAGCAAGGGCGCGGAGGCGCTCCGCGAGCTCGGCAAGCAGCTGGGGGACAAGCTCTCGCCCGAAGCGCAGAAAGATCTCCAGGAGTTCGGCGACACCGGGGACCCAGCAGCGCGCAAGCGCCTGGCTGACGCATTGGGCGAAGCCCTCGAGGGAATGACGGATGCCGAGCGGAAACAGCTGGCGGAGAACCTCGGCAAGCAAATGGAGCAGCAGGGTGGCGGCGCGATGAGCCCCGAACAGATGAAGGACCTGGCTGAGGCGCTCAAGGACCCGGAGGCTCGCAAGAAGATGGCTGAGGCGCTGAAAGAGCTAGGTCAGCCTCCTGGCAGCGGAGACTCCCAGCGGGAGCAAGGCCTGGACGACGCAGATCGCGGCGGCGGCGAAGCCCAGAAGGGGCTGGGTGCCCCTGCGCCGGTACCGGGCGGAAACCCTGGCGGCGGCAAGCAACCCAGCACCGGCAAGGGCCAGGGGAAAAACCCCGCCCCGACGCCGGGCAAGGGGAAAGGCAAAGGCGGCCCTGGAAGCAAGCATGATGAGGGTGAGGGAGACCACAAGGGCAGCACGGATCGCGTAGAAGGCGGAGACCTTCGCTCCAAAGCTGGCACCAAATGGAACAAGGGCGGCGGCCTGCACGGCGCAACCCTGGGTCGCTCGAACTCTTCCGGCGCGGGCGAGACGGCCAATCAGAAGGGCAGCGGCGCGCTGGGCAAGGTGGCGCCCCAGGAAATTGGCGGCGTGGAGCGCTCCGAAGTGCCTGAAGAATACCGGGAACAAGTCGGACGTTACTTCCAGCCGTAACGTCCCGCGCGCCGAAACCTCGCGGTTCACCCGAGCGACACCTGCCGCAGCGTCCGCTCGTCGGGGTCCGCACTTCGGCACCAGAAACCTGTCAACCCCTGCTACCGTCTGGACCCAATGACCCAAGCAGAACCTCCGGATCTGGAAGCCCGTCTCGGCTTCGCCAGTGAAGCGTCCGGCCGCCTTCGTGCGGCGATTGGCACCGTGATCGTCGGGCAGTCTGACGTGGTCGATCAAACCCTCTGGGGACTGATCGCCGGAGGGCACGTGTTGCTCGAGGGCGCCCCTGGGCTCGGCAAGACCCTGCTCGTGAGGACCCTGGCTTCGTGCCTCGACCTGGGCTTCAGTCGCATTCAGTTCACGCCGGATCTAATGCCCAGCGACATCACCGGCACCAACGTGCTCGTGACCGATCAGACCGGCGGGGTCACGGGTCGCTTCCAGCTCCACAAGGGTCCGATTTTCGGACAGGTGATCCTCGCGGATGAAATCAACCGCGCCACGCCCAAGACCCAGAGCGCGTTGCTGGAGGCGATGCAGGAGCACGCGGTGACGATCGCAGGCACGCGCCACAAGCTCGACGAGCCATTCTTCGTGCTGGCGACGGAGAACCCGCTGGAGATGGAGGGCACTTATCCGCTCCCAGAGGCGCAGCTCGACCGCTTTCTGCTCAAGGTCATGGTGCCGAACCCGAGCGAAGAAGACCTCACCGGGATCCTCACGCGGACTACCGGCCACGCGATGAGCGAGCCAACCCAGGTGCTGGGTGCCGCTGAGGTATTGAACCTGCGCGCGCTCTGCAGGGACATCGCTGTCGCCGAGCCCGTGCTGCGCTACGCGGCGCGGCTGGTCGGAGCGAGCAGCCCCGACAACACCGCGGCGCCAGACATCGTGACGCGGGCCGTGCGCTACGGGGCGGGCGTACGCGGCGGTCAGTCGCTGGTGCTCGCCGCCAAAGCCGTCGCGTTGCTCGAGGGCCGCGCCCACGTCGCCTTCGCGGACATCCAGCGTGTGGCGCTGCCCGTGTTGCGCCATCGCATCATTCGCTCCTTCGAAGGCGAAGCCGATGGAGTGACGACCGACGACGTCGTGCGAGAACTGCTGAGCGCCGTGCCCTCGCGGCCCGAACCCGTTCAACAGGCGGTCGCTGCACGGTGAAGTCGTTTCCGCGTTGGTTCACCTGGGCCCTGCGCCGGCTCGCCGTATGCCTAGCCTGCGTCGTGGGAACCCAGAGCCTCGCGTACGCGCAAGACGCCGGTGCGCGCGCGTCGACCCCGGTTGCTCCTCCGACCCTGATCATGACCGGAGCGATGACCCTAGGCGACCGCACCCCGGCCGTCGAAGGCTGGTTCAGCGTCTCCGTTACGCTCGAAAACGTCACTGACGACCCGGTCGAAGGCGAGCTCATCCTGCTGACCGAGGCCACCTACGCCAACAGCCGACTGAAGGTGCGGGCCCCGCTGTCCGTCGCGGCCAAGAGCCGTGTCAGCATCGAGTTGCCGACTCACGGCTTCAACAGCAGCGCGCCGGAGATGACCCTGACGGCGTACTCCGAGTCAGGCTTGATCCTGGCGCAACTAGAGCTTGGTTCGCCGTTGGGCTTGAACCCGTTGTTGATCGATCTCGAGCAGCCCAGCCGCATTGCCCCGGGGATTCGCGGGAAGGGCATGTACGCAAACGACAAGGCGTGGGGGGCGAGCTCTGGAGATCCGCTGGTCGCGGTCGGTTCACCCGCTGTCTCCAAGGGCGAGCTTCAGCTGCCGACGCGAGCAGCGGGTTACGCGAGCGCGACGCTGCTCCTGGCGAAGAGTGAGACCATCGCCAAGCTGACGGGTCCGCGGCTCACCGCGATCTCCGACTGGGTGCTCGCCGGCGGCGCCCTCGCGGTAGTGGTCACTCGCCCCGAAGACATGCGCGTTGGTCCCCTGCCCCGTCTGGTCGGGGGCGAACTCAGCAAGGGTGAGGCGCCCCGCGAGCTGCAGATGACGACGCGCTTCAGGTTGCCTAGCGCAAGCAGCTACAGCTACGGCGGCACTGCGGGGCTACTGGAGAAACCCGCAACCCCTAGCCCGACTACGGTACGCGAACTCGCGATGTACGCTGGCGGAAATCTACGCCCGAGCCCATGGGGCAGCTCGGCCAGCTACGGCTTGGGCGAGGTCCACATCCTCGCCTTCGACGCGACTCGCTCGCCTGAAGTCGACGACGAGTGGGTCCAGCTCAAGGTCCAAGATCTGCTGCGCCACGCGTGGAATCGCAGGGACTCAGAGGTATTCCCTCACGCGATGCGCTCCCTCGACGAGCGCCGCGGCGACTCGATCCGGCGTCAGCTGGACCCCAACGAAGGCACGCGCTGGACGATCGTGCTCTCCGCGCTGCTACTGCTCGCGTACTCCGTGGTCGCCGGCCCCGTGAACTTTTTCCGCTCGGCAAAATTGGGGAAGCCGCTGCGCGCGTTCACGCGGCTGCCCCTCTACGCCCTCGGCGCCTCCGTGATGATCATCTTGCTCGGCGTGGCAGCCAAGGGGGTCAGTGGTCGCGCACGCCACCTCAGCCTGATCGAAGCCGGCGCCGGGATGACCCGCGCACCCATCACGCGCTTCCGTGGCTTCTACGACTCGAGCACTCGCAGTCTCAGCGTGAACGGCTCGTCTCGGGAAGCGGTCCTGGACCTGGCTGGGGTCGATGCCTCGCAGGCCGAGCGTGAGCTGGTGGTCGAGCGCGACGGCGTGCGTGTCGACGGCATCGAGGGCAAACCCTGGCAAACCATCGTGGTCCGAGAGGACGACCTCACTGACATCGGCGGCGGCCTGAGCGTGGTGCCAACGGCGGGTGGCGCCGACGTGGTCAATCGCCTGGCTCGGGATCTGGTAGGCGTGGTGGTCAAACTTCCGGGGCAACCCGCTCGCTACTTCCCGCGCCTGGCCGACGGCGCCACGATTCACTACGCCGACGGCGCCGCGCTCCCAGCGAGGGTCGGGGTCGGCTCCAGCCTGGGCGCCAAGCTGTCTTGGGACAGCGAACTGCACAGCGAGTCTTTTCCCAAGCAGATGAGCCGCGACACCGATGGCGCGACCGCCGCCTGGAAAGCCATAGACGACAGCGTCTCCACTCTGGACTGGTGGCCAGACGACGTGCCCGTCGTGATCGCTCAGTTCGATGGGGGAGAGGGAAAGAGTACGGACTCTGGGCTCCACCTCGAGATGGACCGAGTCCTGATCCGCGTCGTCGGCTGGGGGGGTGCACCATGACTCAGCAGGTCGGAGGCGACATGCAAGGCGAGCACGCAGGCTTGCTCGATGAGAACGTGGAGGACCAGCCAGGTGCTCCTCCCGCCATCCGGGTGCGCCATCTGTGGCACCGATACGGCAACTTCGATGTCCTGCGAGATGTCAGCTTCGAAGTGGGCCATGGGGAGATTTTCGGCTTCATCGGTCCCAACGGGGCCGGCAAGACCACGACCATCAGCATCATGGCGACGCTGCTCGAGCCCATGGCTGGTCGCGTGGAAATCGACGGGATCGACGTCGCCATAGACCCGGACGAAGTCCGCAAGCTGATCGGCTACATGCCAGACCACGCGGGTGTCTACGATCGCATCAGCGTACGAGAGTACCTGGAGTTCTTCGCCGACGCTTTCCGCGTAGAAAATATTGGGGTCGTCGATGCAGTGATCGAGCTCACGGATCTGGGCAACCTGCAGACCCGCCTGGTCTCTGCCCTCTCCAAGGGCATGAAGCAACGCCTGCAGCTCGCGCGCATCCTGCTCCATGACCCCAAGGTCCTGATCTTGGACGAGCCGGCGAGCGATCTGGACCCGAGGGCGCGCATCGAGATCCGCGACTTGCTGCTGGAGCTACGCGAGCTGGGCAAGACGGTCTTCCTGTCGAGCCACATCCTCACCGAACTCTCTGACGTCTGCACTTCCGTAGGGATTCTGGAGAAGGGTCAACTGGTGATCGCCGGGCCAATCGGAGAAATCGCCGAGCGTCTGGAGTCCCGCAGCCGCGCCGCCGCCCACGGTCACGTGGAACCAGCGAGCCCTGCAGCGGTCGCGGCCGTGGCGGGCAGCGCCGCCGTAGCCGGGGGCGCCGCCGTAGCCGGGGGCGCCCCAGGCAGCGCGGGGCGCAGCACTCAAGGGGGCACGGCGATCCCGGGGACAGCAACCAAGCGCTTGAAGCTGAAGGTCCTCGGTGACGCGCGGCAGGTGATCCCACTGGTCGAGGGAGGTGGCGGCGTCGTCGCCGTCGAAGCCACGGCCGGCGGCCAGGTCATCATCTCTCACACCGGTGGGGACCGCTTCATCGCCGATGTCGTGCGCCACCTGGTCGGCCACGGGGTCATGCTGGTGGGGGTCGAACCCGAGCGCAACGAACTGGAGCGCATCTTCCTCGAGTACACCCGGGGGGATCTGCAGTGAGCGCCCAAACCGGTATCGCGGCCGAGCCGCCGCCGCCGCCCACGTCGACGCGCTTCGAGCGCGCAAGGCACCAGGCGCGACGCGTTCGCTACGAACCAAACCCGGTCTGGATGCGTGAGATGCGTCAAGCCGCGCGCCTGAGCCGGACCCCACTCATCCTCGCCAGCCTCACCGCGGTGATCGCGCTGCTGATGTGCTCCATCGGAGGCGTGGCGAGTGTGAGCACCGAGCCCGCCAAGGTCGGAACGGTGTTGTTCCACACCTACTTCTCGCTGGCGTTTGCCGTGGTGACGTGGGTCGGCCCAGCCGTAGCAGCCAGCACCATCGCCAGCGAGCGCAGCGGGCGAACGTGGCACGCTCTGCTGCTCACAGGGCTTGGCGCGGAGACGATCACACGCGGAAAGTTCCTCGCGGCGCTCTCGTACATCTCGATGTACGTCGTGATGCTCGCCCCGGTCGGGGTGCTCCCGTTCCTGTTCGGCGGCGTGACCGCGACGGAAGTGCTGGCAGCTTTCTTGCTGCTGTTCTGGATCGCGGTGCTCTCAGTGGCCTTCGGGCTGAGCCTGTCGTCGCGCTTCAACAGCTCGGCGGCTGCGATCCTGGTCACGCTCATCATTTCGTTCCCGCTGTCGATCCTGGCGTACGTGTTTGGAGGCCCGGTGCTGGCCAAGTCGGTCCACGGTTTGTGGGCCGGTGTCCCGGACGCCGCCCCGGTGTGGCTCCCAACGGCCTACGTGCGCGCCGACTTCGGTTTCGCCTACATTGCCTTCCTGATCATCATCCCCATCGCATTGGTGGCCCTGCCGGCTTGGTTCCTCTACGAGACCACGGTCGCGAACATGGCAGGGCCGAGCGAGGACCGCTCCTCGGGCCTCAGGCGCTGGTTCCTCGTGGCGGGGCCGGGCGCTGCCCTGGCGAGCTGGGTCGCGGTGTTCGCCGTAGACAAGAACGATCAGGGGCTGGCAGCGGTGGTGTGCGTGGGCCTCCAGCTGCTGTTTTATTTCCTCGTGGCAATGGTTTTTGCCGGCGAGCCTCTCGGCCCCTCGCGCCGGGTTCGGGTTCACTGGGAGCGCCAGGGCGTCGGCAAGCTGAGGCGCTACCTCGGCCCCGGCATCATGCAAGCGAGCTCACTGCTCATGACGTTTGGTGTCGGCAGCATGGTGCTGACGTGCGTGGCAGGGCTGGTCGGCGAGTTGATGTGGAGCACGTCGCGCTTTGACGAGAAGGTGACGGCGCTGTTCGTGTTCACCGGCTACGCGGTGTGCTTCTTCGTCTTTACGGTGGGCTTCGTTTCGTGGATGCGCGCCCGCTCGACGGGCAGCGCAACACCGCGCGTGTTGACCCTGGTCGCCGTGCTGCTCGCGATGATCGGTCCCTGGATCGTGATGGCCATTGGCGGGGCACTGTCCGACTCCGACAGCGCGTTGATCCTCGCCGCCCCCTCGCCGACCTACGTCTTCGTGATGATCGAACAGATCTCCCGCAAGGCCTCGGACCTCGAGAGCTTTCTTGCGGCGGGGATAGCCTGCTCGGCTGGGTGGGCGATTCTGGGGCTCGCGCTGTTCACGGCAGCCGGCATGCGTACGAAGAAGGCCGTGCGAGAGCACGACGAAGCCCAAGCCAGGTTGGAAGCCGTACTGGAAGAGGAGGACCGAGCACAGACCGAAGCGGCGTCGGACGTCGACCAGGGCGAACGTGACGAATCGCCTTCGAGCGAGGACAGCGCGTCGAACTTCTCGGCCGCCGCAGCCGCAGCACCCGAGAGCACTCTGGAGACCGGAACGGCCGATAGCCAGGGACCGCTGACTGAGCGGCTCCCCGAAGCCACCGACGCTCCCTCGGACGACGACACGCGAGGCACATGAGTGCGGCGCCAGATCTCCTAACCCCCGAGTTCATCGCGGAGCTGGAAGCGCTCAGGCGCCGCCTGGAGATCCGCGCGCGCTCAGGAGCAAGTGGAGAGCGCGTCTCACGACGCCGCGGTGGCTCGGCGGAGTTCGAAGAGCATAGGCCATATGCACCCGGGGACGACCTGCGTCGCATCGACTGGCTGGCCTACGCTCGGACCGGGGAACCAGTCATCAAACAGTTCCGCGCGGAAGAAGACGTCATCCTCAGGTTGCTCGTCGATGGCTCCGCTAGCCTGGGATTCGGTGAGCCAAGCAAGCTCGAGGT
Organism: Polyangia bacterium; assembly: GCA_030433055.1. Taxonomy (GTDB): domain Bacteria; phylum Myxococcota_A; class Polyangia; order Polyangiales; family Polyangiaceae; genus JAHBVY01. Next base: position 11,002 of record JAUILJ010000016.1, on the reverse strand, counting down.
AGCTCGGCGACTGTGCGCTGCGCTCGGCTACCTCGCGCTGGCGGGATCCCAGCGCGCACAGGTACTCGTCGCGGGCGGAAAAGAAGGGCGCGGGTCCGGACTGAGCCAGGTAGGGCCGCCGAAGCGCGGACGCAGCGCGCTCGCTGGGTTGCTCCGGGAACTCTCGCAGGTGGAGGCCACGGGCAGCGTGGACCTGACGCGCAGCATCGAACAGGCGCTGCTCACCAGTCGGCGCCCTGGGCTGCTCGTGGTGGTGAGTGACTTCTACGATGGGGGTCCGGTGCTCCAGGCCCTTGGGCGCGCACGCGCCCAGGGCCATGACGTCTGCCTGCTCCAGGTGTTGAGCCGAGAAGAGTTCGAGCCGAACCTCGAAGGCGACTACACCTTCGTCGATTCGGAGTCGGGTCAAAGCGTCGAGCTGACGCTCGACGCCTCCGCGGTCGATGCCTACATCGCCCGCCTCACCGGCTTGATAGAGGAGCTCCGAGGCTGGTCTCGACGACACGCCGCCACATATCTCCGCACGGTAACAGATGAGCCACTCGAAGGCGTCGTGCGTCGCTTCGTGACCCGGGAGAGCGATTGATGTCTGCGCTGCGCGAGGAGGCGCTGCGGGTGTATCGGCGCTACCAGCGGGAGGTAGTCGAGGGGCTGAACCTGTGCCCCTGGGCAGAGCGCGCGCGCCTCGATGGCCACGTGACCGAGCGCGTGCTGCTGCAGCGCGACCCCGACCATGCGCCTAGCTTGCAAGTGATCGCGGAGCTAGACGCCAAGCCAGAGATTGAGATTGCTCTGCTGATCTTCCCCCAGCTCCCCCTGGAGCTGCGAGAGTTCGAACACTTCGTCGCGGGGCTGCGGGAGGCGGACGAAGCGCAATGGCCCCTCGGCGGGGTCCCGTTCGCTGCCGCTGCGTTTCATCCCCGCGCCGTGCGTGGGAGCGACGCGCCGGAGCGCCTGATCCCCTACATCCGGCGTTCACCCGATCCGACGATACAGCTGGTGCGCCGGACAGTGCTCGATCGCATGCGCCAGGGCCCAGCTGAGGGCACCCACTTCATCGACATCAACGACTTCTCGTTCGACGACCTCCCGCGACCAGACCAGCGGCCGCTGCGCGAGCGCATCGCGAAGAACAACGCGGCGACACTGATCGATCTCGGCTTCGAGCGCTTCGACGCGCTGATCGAAGACATCTTGCGAGATCGTGACGCGAGCTACGAAAAGCTCGGGGAGTCGACGCGATGGAGCTGAGAAGCCCGTGGGGACTCGCGCTGGCCGGGCTCATCGTGCCGCTCATCGCCTTGTACATTCTCAAGGTGAAGCGCCAGCGGCTCGCGGTGCCCAGCACGTGGCTCTGGAGCGAGGCGCAGCGCGATCTGCTCGCGCGGAGCCCATTCAAACGCTTGGTCGCACAGCTGCCGCTGATCCTGCAGGCGTTGGCCCTGATCTTGTTGGCGCTTGCGCTCGCCGCGCCCGCGACTCGGGGCGGCGCCATCGCGGGCGATCACGTCGCGATCGTGGTCGACACGAGCGCGTCGATGGGCGCGAAGAGCGGTGACTCCACGCGCATGGCCGAGGCGCGAAGGGCCGCAATTCAGGTGGTGCGCTCGCTAGGGCCAGGCGCGGACGCGGTGGTGATTGAGGCCGGTGCCGACGCAAAGGTCGCCTCCCCCCTCGATCGAGACAGGCGGCGTCTCGAGGCAGCCATCGAGAAGCTCGAAGTGCGCGAGGTACAGGGGAAGCTGTCCGACGCGCTCGCGCTGGCCACCGATCGACTGCGCTCGCTCAAAGGCGACAAGCGCATCGTGTTGGTAACCGATGCCGCGCTGGCAGACGCTCAGGGGCTGAGCAGTGCAGCGCTGCCGCTCGACGTCGTGAAGGTCGGGGAGCCCATCGAGAACACGGGCATCACACGGGTAGACGTACGGCTCGGCGTCGATCCCACGACCAAGCGCGACCAGGTCCAAGCGTTCGCCATCGTCAATCATTTCGGAGCCAGCGCGCGCGACGTCTTTGTTACCCTGCGGCAACGCAATGTGAAGGAGCCGCTCGCCTCGCGCAAGCTGCGCCTGGAGCCAGGTGAGAGCACGCCGGTCGTGCTCACCTTCGAGCCTACCGCGGGAGATCGCGGCACCGGTCTCGAACTAGAAATCAGCCCCGGCGACGCGCTCCCGGTGGATGACCGCGCGTATGGACGCGTGCCGGGCAGTCGAAAGTTACCCGTAGTGTTGGTGCCCAAGACGGCGAACCCATGGGTGAAGCGCGCGCTCCAAGCCGATCCGGACGTTGAGCTCTTGGGTACCTCCCCGAGCTCCCTGGCCAGCGCGGAGATCCCGGCGGACTCGCTGGTGGTCGTCGATGGGAGCTGCCCAGCGGAGCTGCCCGCGGGGGACCTCCTGGTGCTCAACCCACCGGCGGGCCCATGTCACCGTGTGATCGTCGGCGAGGAGATCAAGGAGCCGCTGATCACCTCATGGAACGAAGGCGATCCCCGGCTGCGCTTCCTCACCCTGGATGGAGTGAGCGTCGCGAAGGCGCGCAAGCTGGAACTGGAAGGTGATCGAGACTCGCTGGTGCGCAGCCGCGAAGGCACCATCATCAGCGACCTGCCGCTCCCGGGGAGGAGCGGAACCCTGATCGCCTTCGACGTAGGCGAGAGCAACTGGCCCTTGAAGGCCAGCTTCGTGTTGTTCATCCGCAACCTCGTGGAGCAAGCCCGGGCGGGGCGCGCTCGTGGCATCACCGGGGCGACGCCAACTGGCTCACCGCTGCGCCTGCGTGTCCCGCCGAGCGTCCCCGAGGTCTCCGTCGTGCCCCCATCCGGGGATGAGTTCAAGGTCCAGACGAAGGTCGGCTTGGCAGTGATCCCCGAGGTTTCTCGGGCAGGCTTCTATCACGCCTCGTGGACCCAAGGCCGCCCAGGGAGCGTGCTCGCAGTAGCCAACCTCACTAGCCGCGCGGAAAGTGATACCCGTGAGCGGGAGCTGCCCAAGCTGGCCGGCGGCGGCGAGCTGAAGGGCACCGAGCAGGCGACGGAAGCGTTCACCACCTGGACCTGGCTCCTCGCGCTGCTGGCCCTGGGGTTCTTGGCGTTCGACGCCTGGTGGCTCACCCGCAAGCCCAAGGCCCGCGCCCCGACGGCTCCCAAGGCCCCCGAGCGCCGCGATCTCGAGCGGCCACTGGTACGTCGGCCACAACGGGGAGGCACCGGCTGATGTCACCTGCGTTGACTCAATACCTGCCCATCGCGGCGCTTGCGATCGGGAGCCTGCTTGGCGCCAGCTGGCTCTGGTTCGGCGTGAGGCGACGCGGGCTCGCCAAGCGACCGATGCTGCTGGCGCTTCAAGTGCTCGGACTCCTGCCCGCGCTGTACGTGGGCTTGGTCTGGGCTGGGGTGGTCCCAGAGCGCTACGTGCGCTTCGAGCGGCCGTTGCTCAGCCTCGTCGCGGCCGCCGTGGTCAGCTTCATCGCGCTTCGCTTGCTCGACTTGAGTTCACGGCAGCACGCCCCGCGGCGATGGCTGACCGAACTGTTGATCGGCGTCTCCGCGATCGCGGCGTCGCTCGCTGCGCTAGGCGTCGAGTTCGGCAAGCCACTGGATCGCCTGGCGGTGCTGGTCGTCGTGGACCGGAGCCGAAGCATCGACCTGGTCCCGGACGCCTCCAGCCGTATCCGCGCGGAGCTTCAAGCAGCCGAAGTGGGAATGCGCGAGAACGACCGCATCGGAGTGCTCGCGTTTGCTTCCAGCGCCTCGATCGAAGACCCGTTGCGTCCCAAGACACGCTTGCCAGCACCGCAGGAAGTACAGCTCGGACGAGATGGCACTGACATCGGCGCCGCGATTCGCCGCGCCCTGGCGGAGGTGCCTGCGGACGCCGCTGCCCGCATCGTCGTGCTGAGCGACGGCGTCGCGACGAAGGGCGACGCGATGGACGCAGCCGCAGCAGCGGTCGCCGCGGAGATCCCTGTAGACGTCGTCCCCCTCGATCAGCGCGTCGTGCCTGACGTCCGGGTCGTGGGCGTCCGCACCGCCGCCCGGGCCAGCGAGGGCGAGCCACTCAGCTTGCGCGTGGTGACCCAGGCTACGCAAGACTCCGACCTCAAGCTCAACATCTACAAAGACGGCAAGCTCGTGCGCAGCGGAAGCGTCTCCGTGAAGCAGGGCGAAGACGTGCTCCAGCTGCGCGAGGAGGCCCCCGGCCCTGGCCTTCACCGTTTCGATGTGAAGATCAGCGCGGCTGATCCCAAGCATGATGAGGCGGCAGAGGACAACTCAGGCTCAGCCTTCGTTCGGGTGCGCGGCCCAGCCGCCGCGCTGATCTTGGAGGGAGATCCCGGTAAAGCGGAGCCCCTGGCGCGAGCCCTGCGCAACGCGGCTTTTCGCGTGGATACGGTCGGAACCAGCGAGACGCCCGCCGACATCTCCGGGCTCGCTGCCTACGACGTGGTCGTACTGAGTGACGTGCCAGCTCACGATCTCTCCCAGGTCCAGCTGGACGCGCTGGGTAGCTACGTGCGCGACCTGGGAGGCGGCCTGCTCCTGATGGGAGGCGATCGCAGCCTCGGTCCGGGTGGCTACGGCAAGACGCCGGTCGAGGAGGTCAGCCCGGTATCGTTCGATCTGAAACAGGAGCGCAAGCGCGCGACGCTGGCCGAGGTGATCATCATCGACTACTCGGGCTCGATGGCGATGAGCGTGGGAAAGAACACCAAGCTCCAGCTCGCCAACGAGGCCGCTGCGCGCTCAGCGGAGCTGCTGGGCGGAGGCGACCGCTTGGGGGTGATGCACGTCGACACATCGGTGGCCTGGACCGTCCCGATCGGCCCGGTCAACGACAAGAGGGCCATCACCAAGAAGATCCGTGATGTCGGCCCTGGCGGCGGCGGAATCTACATTGATGTGAGCCTGAAGGAGGCCTACAAAGCTATCCGCAAGGAAAAGGTGGCGTTGAAGCACGTGCTGCTCTTCTCTGATGGTGGAGACGCCGAGGAGAAATCTGACGCCTTCTCCCTCGTGAGCGGTGCGAAGGCATCCGGCATCACCACCAGCGTGGTCGCGCTGGGTCGAGGCTCCGACGTCACCGCGCTGGAGCACATGAGCAAGCTCGGCGACGGCCGCTTCTACCTGATCGAAGACGCCTCTCGCCTCCCCGCGGTGTTCGCCCAGGAGACGATCCTGGCGGCCCGCTCAGCGATCAACGAGACCACCTTCACGCCGGGCGTGCGCTTGAATGCGCCCCCGACCCGAGGCGTGGATTTCTCCAGCATGCCCAGCCTCGACGGCTACGTGGTGACGATCCCCAAGGGCCGCGCCCAGGTGCTGCTGGATGGCCCGGAGGGCGACCCCGTCATGGCCACCTGGTCGGTGGGCGTCGGGCGCAGCGCCGTCTTCACCAGCGACTACAAGGATCGCTGGGGCTCTGCATGGACGAACTGGGATGGCGCCCAGAAGCTCTTCGCCCAGCTCGCCCGCGACATCACCCGTGCGGGAGACGACCCTCGGGTGCGACTCGAAGCGGACGCAGGGGGGGGTGAGCTGCATCTACGGGCCACCGTGGTCGACGACGACGGACGCACCGAGAGCTTCAGGCGCCTCAAGGTCCGAGTCGCTGGCCCCGAGGGCTTCGGCAAGGAGGTCGCGCTGGAGGCGACGGGCGCCGGGGCATATGCCGCGAGTGTCCCGCTGGACACTCCCGGCGCATACATCGCGACGGCGATCGACGAGCTGAGCGGGGATCCGGTGGGCACCACGGGCGCCGTCCTGACCCATGGTGAGGAGCTGCGCCCCACGGGGAGTGATCGGGCGCTCCTGAACCGCATCGCCGACATGAGCGGCGGCAAGACGCGAGACACCCTCGCGGGGATCTTCAACGATCGAGTGTCCCGCCGCTTCGCCTACCGCTCGATCGACAACCTGCTGATCTGGATCGCGGCGCTCACGCTGCTGACTGGAGTGGGTGCGCGGCGGGTTGCCCTCCCCGAGTGGTTCACCGGCCTGCCCGCGCGGCTCCGGCGCCGGCGCAAGCAGCGCCAGCAAACTTCCCGCGCGGAAACGGGCCAGGTCGAGAAGCCAACTCTCGGAGCGCTGCTCGACCGCAAGGCGCAGAGCGACGGCCGCACGCGATCGAGCGGCGAAGCCGGAGTGTCTCCTGCAACTCCCGCGGCGGTCCAGCCCCGGCCGCCGGCGCGCCCACCGCCAGCACCCCGGCCCCGCCCGGCTCCGGTTGCCTCTCAATCATCAGCGGCTGAGGAGGCGGCCCCAGCCAGCGTACCCCACTTCTCGCGTCAGTCGGCTCCCGGCAAACCGGCGGGGCAAGCTGGGGCAAGGCCGCTGACCGCAGCGGAAATCCTGCTGCAGCGACGACGGGGCCGGCGCTGAGGTTGCCCCGCAAGGGCTCTGCCACACCCTGCAAGGTCTGGTATACGGTTTCGCGCGTGCAGGGACAGGGCAATCACCGAGTCTTCGCCTCCCAGGCGAGTCCAAGCGGCGCGGGGCTCGCCGCGCTGGCGATGTCCGCGGCGCTGCTGCTGAGTTGCGCCTCGGGGCCTCGGCCGTGTGTCAGTCCCAGCGGCTGCGGCACCGGCTACGAGTGCCTGGCGAACACCTGCGTACGCGCCGGGGGTGAGCCCGTGTCATCGCGGAGCGAGCGCGTCGCGCTCGAGCCGGCGCGCTGGCAGGTGCTGACCCCCACCAGCGAAGCTGACGACGCCCCGCCCGCGGTCCACTTCGGCGGCACAGGCGACGATGTCTACCTGCTCGACTTCGATCTCCCGGCCTTGAGGGCGCAAGCAGTGCGGCGCGCGTTCCTCGTGCTGACGCCGCTGCCCGATGCCGCCCAAGGTTCGAGCGACGCGAGCGTCTCCGCATGGCGAATCGTCGAAGCGTGGGACTCGGGCATCGACTACGTCCATCAGCCTCAGGGCGATCGCCCTTCGGCGGCTGGCATCGCCCGTGCGCCGCTACCCCTTCGCATCGACGTCACGCAACTCGTGCGTCGCTGGCTCGCGAACCAGACGACGACTCACGGCATCTTGCTGAAGAGCAGCTCCGGCGCCGGCCAGCCGCAGGTCTACGCGACCGGCCTCGGCGCGGGCCGGGCACCGGTGCTCGAGGTCTACTTTGAGGCCAAGCCCGCCTCCGCCGGTAGCGAAGGAGGCGCCCAATGAGCGACCCATTGCTCAGCGTGAGGCACCTCAAGACATCTTTCCCCACGGAATCCGGAAAGATCTTCGCGGTCGACGACGTCTCTTTCGAGGTTGGAGAAGGGGAAACGCTGGCGATCGTCGGCGAGAGTGGGTGTGGGAAGAGCATGACGGCGTTCAGCGTGCTGCGACTCGTGCCTCACCCCGGCCAAATCGAGCACGGCGAGATCTTCTTCCAGGGTCAGGACTTGGCCCGGCTGAGCGAGAAGGACATGCGCAGCGTGCGCGGAGCGCGCATCTCCATGATCTTCCAAGAGCCGATGACCTCACTGAACCCCGTGTACAGCGTCGGCTCACAGATCGGCGAAGTGCTGCGTCTGCACCGCAAGCTGTCGCGGCGCCAGGCGAAGGCGCGGTCCATCGAGCTCTTGAAGTTGGTCGGGATCCCTTCCCCTGAGTCCCGGGTCGACTCCTACCCTCACCAGCTGTCGGGAGGCATGCGCCAGCGTGTGATGATCGCGATGGCCCTGGCGTGCGAACCCGCGTTGCTGTTGGCTGATGAGCCAACCACCGCTCTGGACGTCACCATTCAAGCTCAGATCCTGGATCTGCTGAGGCGGCTGCAGGCGGAGCTGGGGATGAGCATCGTGTTCATCACTCACGACCTGGGTGTGGTGGCCGAGTTCGCCAATCGGGTGGTCGTGATGTACGCGGGCCGGGTGGTGGAGCGCGCCACGGTGAAGGAGCTGTTCCGCTCCCCGCAGCACCCATACACACGGGGCCTACTCGCCAGCGTTCCCCCGATGGGCGGTGACGAGCGCCCCACGCGCCTGAACACCATCGAAGGTGTGGTACCGAGCCTCGCGGAGCTCCCCAAGGGTTGTCGCTTTGCCGCCCGTTGCGCGCTCAAGAAGCAAGGCGGCGCCGAGTTCGAACGCTGCGACCAGGAGGAGCCCGAGCTCCTGGATGTTTCCTCGCGGCATAGCAGCCGCTGCTTCTTCAATCCAGGGGTAGTCGCGGCCACAGGGGGAGCCAGCCATGACTGACGATCGCGAGTCGCCCGACCCCAGCGCTCCGTTGCACTCCGCGCCGGAGAACGAGCTGGAGGATCAGGAGGGCTCCGCGCCCACTCACGATGCGCCGGAGGCGGACCCTGCGCAGCCGGTCGAGGGCAAGCCCGCGGCCAAGCGCAAGCCGCTGCTACAAGCCGACAGGATCTCCAAATACTTCCCAGTGAAGACTGGCCTGTTCGGCCGCACTCGCTTGCTCCGAGCCGTGGACCAAGTTTCCCTCTTCGTTCGCCACGGTGAAACGCTCGGCTTGGTGGGGGAGAGCGGCTGCGGGAAGAGTACGCTTGGGCGCTGCCTGCTGAAGCTGGTCGAACCTACCGGTGGGCGCCTGAAGTTCGACGATCAGGACATCACGCACTTGAGCGCACGCCAGATGCGACCACTCAGGAGGCGCATGCAGATCGTGTTTCAGGATCCGTTCTCTTCCCTGAACCCGCGCATGACCGTGCGCGAGATCGTGGCCGAGGCGCTGCAAATCCACAAGCTCGCCTCGGACAAGCAGGACGAGCTACGCCAGGTGAACGACCTGCTGGAGCGGGTCGGGCTACGACGAGACGCACTGGAGCGCTACCCGCACGAGTTCAGCGGAGGCCAGCGTCAGCGCATCGGTATCGCCCGAGCGCTTGCGGTGCGTCCCGACTTCATCGTGTGCGACGAGCCGATCAGCGCCCTGGATGTATCGATTCAGGCCCAGATCGTGAACCTGCTGCTCGACCTCCAGCAGGAGCTGAACCTGAGCTACCTGTTCATCTCCCACGATCTGAAGATCGTGGAGTACATGAGCCACCGAGTGGCGGTGATGTACTTGGGACGCATCGTGGAGCTCGCTCCCGCGACGTCTCTGTACGCGCGTCGACACCACCCATACACGCGGGCGCTGCTGAGCGCCGTGCCCGTCGCCGATCCCGAGCGCAAGCGCCTACGCATCTTGGTCGAGGGCGACGTACCCAGCCCGCTCGATCCCCCTCCAGGCTGCAGCTTCCATCCGCGCTGCCCCCGTGCGGAGAAGGGCAAATGCGACGTTGACGTGCCGCCGCTGGTGGAGCGCGAAGGGGGCTCACGTCACCGCGTTGCGTGCTGGCACCCTCACGAGTGAGGAGCCCACCCACGGCGACTGCACGTGGCCGAGGAGTCAGCGACCACGTGCTTCCGCAAGGAGATCAGTTGTCCTGAACGCAGTAGGTGCCCGAGCCGTTGCTGACCTCGGCGCAGTCCCAGAACGTGGGGCAATCGGAGAAGCTGTCGCAGGGCTTGGTGCAGTAGCCCACAACAGAGCCGGCGCTGTCGAACAGGCACAACCGAGTCGAGCACTCACTGTCATCGCGACACGAATCTCCGACGTCGCCTCCTCCCTGACCGCTGCCGCCCTGACCGCTGCCGCCCTGACCGCTGCCGCCCTGACCGCTGCCACCCTGGCCGCTGCCGCCTTGACCCCCGCCCCAGCCGCCTTCGTCTGCACACGCGTCACCACACGTGACGGCCTCGGAAGCGCAGCAACCGTTGTCACAGTACGTGGAGTTGATGATGGCCCCGCTGTTGCAGTAGCAAACCACGTTGGGACAGCCATCATCACACAGCGCCTGGCAGGTGTTACCGCTGCCACCCTGACCGCTGCCACCCTGACCGCTGCCGCCCTGACTGCTGCCGCCCTGACCGCTGCCGCCCTGACCGCTGCCACCCTGACCGCTGCCTCCGGAGTTGCCGCCTTCTCCCGAGTCCGAGCCACACGCCGTGAGCGCCGCGGATAGGCCAATAACCAAGCAGCCAGACGCCAAGAGCTTGATGGCTGAGATTGTCGATTTCATCGTAAGTATCCCTGGATATATGTGTTGGTTGGTTCGCGGATCGACCCGGCGCCGACTGAGTTTCTCGGGCGAATCGCCCGAGCTCGCCGCACCGCGGATGCGCCGCCTTCTCGCCGCAAGTTCGAGCGGTCTCTCCAGGGAGATGGGCGAGCTCGGAGGTTGTCGCGCCGAAAGTGCATTTTTGTTGAGGCTGAGCGAATGGCTTGGCGAATTCCGGCGCGGAAAAAAGAGCGCCGCCCCAAACGCGAGCAGCAGATCCGCTCTGACTGAACCGGACTTCGCATTTGCGAGGGTCGGGGGTGAGGGTTAGTCTCCGCCGCCCAGATGGAGGAGGACGAGTGCACTCGGCTCGCGCAGCTTGCGCGCCAAGCGTGGTCAGGCGTTGCCACGTCTGAACTTGCGTTCGCCGAGCGTCTGCGGAGCCGCAAGCGGGCAGGGCAGCCTCTCCCAGCGGAGAATCACATCGCAGACAGCTTCTTGGCGTTCGCGTGCGAGGTCGGAGACACGCACGCCATCGCGATCTTCGACCGCGACTACCTCGCGCGTGTCCCCGCCATGGTCGCGCGGGTGGATAACTCCCCTTCCCTGACTGAAGAAGTGCAGCAGATCCTCAGGGCCCGCCTACTGGTCGGCGACGGCTCGCCCAAGATCAGTGGTTACGCCGGACGGGGGAGCTTGCTCGGCTGGCTCAAGGTCGCCGCCGTGCGCTGCACACTCGAGCTGTTGCGGGCGCGCAAGTCAGAGCGCGGCGACGACGTGGAGTCCGAGGCCGAGCGCGCTGCGGCGCTGGTCAGCAGAGATCCGGAGCTTGACTACCTCCGAGAGAAATACGCAGGTGATTTCCGCACGGCTTTCACCGACGCGCTCGCCGACCTGGACAAACAACAGCGCACGGTGCTCTCTCTATACCTGGCGGACGGCCTGAATATCGCCAGCATCGGCGCGCTGTACTCCGTGCATCGTGCCACCGTCGCACGCTGGATC